>JANXAA010000086.1 GCA_025061865.1 Acidobacteriota bacterium
TGCGGCTGACGAACGTCGTGACCTTCCCGGCCGAATGCGTCAACCCTCCGGACGGCGTCAGGAGCGAGGACTGGATCCGGCAGGGATTTCCGGGCGCTCGGTGTCCGTGACGGGGCAATGCGATGCTCGACACGTTAGTCGTCATCGGGACCGACGGCCTGATTTATGCGGCGTGGCTCTTCCTGATCGCCCTGGGCCTGAGCCTGATCTACGGGGTCTTGCGAGTCCTCAACATCGCCCATGGGAGCTTTTATGCCTTGGGGGCCTATGCGGCGGCGTCTCTCATCGGACTTTACGGACAACGGGACTTCTGGCCCTACGGTGTCTATCTAATGATCCCCTTAGCAGCTCTTGCCGTGGGCGTCGTCGTGGGTCCCCTCGTCGAGCGGGGGATCTTGCGGTGGATGTATCCCCGGGAACCGGTCTATCAACTCTTGGCGACCTATGCGTTGTTCTTGATCTTGGAGGACCTTACTAAGCTGATTTGGGGCGTCGACCCTATCTATGCATATGCCCCGTACACGCTCTTGGGGGATGTCTCCATCGGGGATATTACCTATCCGTGGTACAGCCTCCTCCTGATCGGGACGGCCGTCGTCGTCGGGATCCTCGTGAGTGTCTTTATCCGCCGGACCCGGACGGGCCGGGTCATCGTGGCCATGATTGAGGACCCCGAAATGAGCACGGCCCTGGGCATCAACGTGCCCCGGATGTCTGTCTTGGCTTTCTCGATGGGGACCGTCTTAGCCGGCCTTGGGGGGGCCATGACGGCTCCGATGATAGCGGTCATGCCAGGGATGGGCGCTGAGGTGATCGTCCTGGCCTTTGCCGTCATCGTCCTCGGGGGCCTGGGAAGCTTAGAGGGAGCCGCCGTGGGGGCCCTCCTGATCGGCTTCCTTCGGGCGGCGACCGTACACCTGTTTCCAGTCTTGGAATTATTCGTGATTTACCTTGTCATGGCCCTCGTTCTGATCCTGCGACCCCGGGGGCTTTGGGGTCGGGCGGAGGTCCGACGGCTATGAAGCCTCGGTGGTTCTGGTTCAGTGGGCTGGCCTTCGTTGGCTTAGGGGTGATGGGCTTCGTCCTGCCCCGATGGACGGTCTTTCTGCTCTCCCTGGCCCTGGCCCGGGGTCTGGCCGCCCTCAGTGTGGCCCTGCTAATGCGGGCCGGCCTGGTTTCCTTTGGACAGAGCCTCTTTTTTGCGACGGGCGCCTACGTCGCCGCCTTTACGGTGCGGCTCTTCGGCATTCGGGAGGCCACGGTCCTCCTCGTCGGAGCAGTCGTCGTCAGTATGGCCCTGGCTGCCCTGGCCGGCCTTTGGATCGCCCGGTACCGGGAGATCTTCTTCGCCATGCTGAGCCTGGCCTTCACGATGATCCTTTACGGCTGGCTGTTGAAGGCTTACTGGATCACGGGCGGCACGGACGGGCTTCGGATTCCCCCGCCGACCGTACTGGGTGTGACTTGGTCAGTCGACGCCCTCCGGACGGTCCTCTATGAAGTAACTTTGGCATGTACGGCCGTCGCCCTTGTCCTGATTCATTTGTTTTTGGAGTCCCCCCTGGGCTATGCCGTCCGGGCCGTCCGGGACAACGAGGTTCGTCTGGAGTACCTTGGTAGTTCAGTCTGGCAGGTCATCTACTGGACTTATATCCTGGCGGCCGGTCTGGCAGGCCTCGGAGGCGTCCTGACGGCCCTGAACGTCGGTCACGTCGATCCCCAACTGGCTTACTGGACGACAGCCGGTGAGTTCGTATTCATCACGCTGTTGGGCGGGACTGAAAGCGTCCTGGCGCCCCTCATCGGGGCAGTCGTATTTGAGTTTCTCCGGACTTACGCTCTAAAGTACGCACCCTATACGTGGCAAATGGCCCTGGGTGGGATGATGCTCCTGCTGATCTTCTTCATGCCTCGGGGCCTTTGGACACTCCGCCATCTTCGATTCCGGAAGGCCCTATCATGACGGTCGTACTGGAAACCAAGAGCCTCGTGCGACGCTTTGGTCAAGTCGTCGCCGCGGACGGACTGTCCGTCCAGGTCCGAGAAGGTGAGCAGGTCGGTATCGTCGGTCCCAACGGAGCGGGCAAAACGACGTTCCTGAACCTCGTGACGGGCTACATCCGGCCCGAGCGGGGGACCATTCAGTTCATGGGGCGGGACATCACGGGCCTGCACCCCCGGGCGATCGCCCGTTTGGGCATCGCCCGCACATTCCAGATACCTCAGCTCTATCCGAATTTGACGGTCCTGGAAAATATGCTCCTCGCGTGGGCCGCCCGGGAAGGCCGTATAATGGACCCCTGGTGGCCCTTACGGCGGACGGCTTGGGTCGAACCGGCGATGGACCTGTTGGCTCGGTTTGGCCTGGCCGAGGACGCCGACTGGCCGACTTATACCCTCCCGGAAGGCAAGCGGAAACTCTTGGACGTGGCCCTGGCGTTAGCCCTGGGGCCCCGGCTCCTGCTGATGGACGAGCCGACGAGCGGCGTCAGCGTCCGAGAGAAATTCCCCCTCATGGACACGCTCATGGAAACCTTAATTCCCGCTGGTGTGACGGTCCTTTTTGTCGAACACGATATGGATGTCGTCTTGCGATACGCTCGGCGAGTCCTCGTGTTCCAGGGCGGACGGGTCGTGGCCGACGGCGATCCCCAGGCCGTATTGACGGAAGTTCCGGCTGTCCCGATGACGGGCAGCTAGTGAGGGCACTTACCCACTACCCGCCTACCTAAGCATGGCTCATTCCGTCGTCCCAAGAAGGAAACTGTCATGTTAGAGCTTCAGGACGTCTGGGTCTTCATTGGGGCATACGGGATCTTGCGGGGCGTCACGTTGGCGGTCCCGACGGGCGCGGCTGTCGGTCTCGTCGGTCGTAACGGTGCCGGGAAGACGACGACCCTGCGAAGTATCATGGGCCTCCTCCCGGTCCGGTCGGGCCAGGTCCGCTTGGACGGCCGAGACGTCGTCCGCCTCCGGCCTTATGAGCGGGCCCGCCTCGGCATCGGCTATATGCCCGAAGACCGGCGCCTCATCGGGCCCCTGACCGTGGAAGAAAACATCTTGCTCCCAGCATGGGCGATGGGGCTTCCAGATGCCACCAAACGGCTCCGCTGGGTCTACGACCTCATGCCCGACGTGCGGGCGATGGCGGACCGCCGGGCCACGTGGCTTAGCGGAGGCCAACAGAAGATGGTCGCCCTGGCCCGGGCGCTGATGGCCGGCCGGCGTTGGCTTTTACTGGACGAGCCTTTCGAGGGCCTGGCCCCCGAGATGGCTGCCCGTTTGGCCACCGTCCTTGCCCGGGTCCGGGAGGCGGGCTTAACGATTTTGGTGGCCGAGTCGGATCCCCGCGGGATTGCCGCCTTGGTCGACCGGGTCGTGACCATCGAACGAGGCGAAATCGTGCCTGACGGGTCGGCCCTCTCGACGGGCCCGGGGGAGTAAGGGCTGAGTGTGAGACCTTGGTGAATGATCCATGCCCGACAAGACACAAGCGTCTCTCCGGCTGGGTGCCGCCGGGGACAGCCGTCTAGATGGAAACGTTCATAGAGATACGGGCGTCGGTTCCGTGGGGATCACTACCTGCAGATATTTAAGTAAGGCCAGAGGCCGGAAGCTCAGTTTGACGGGGTGAATCGGACCTCGTACAATCCGGCCGACGGGGTATCGCAGGTCATGGAGAGCACGAGCCTTCTTATCGGGTTTGCCCGACTGCCCAAGTAACTTGAGTATCTGACTCTCACCTTTGGAGGGGGTTATGAAAGTCTATCGATGGCTTCCGTGGCGCGGTTTTCGCGCATGGGTCCTGGCGGCCGTCTTCCTGACGGGGACAGCGGCTTCCAGTCAGGCTCAGTGGACAGTCCTGGTCGCCGGTAGTACGGTGACCATTAACGAGCTGTATGATGCCGACGGCACCAGATACCGACCGGACCCTACCTTTAAAATCGAGGTCCCTTACTGGTTTGTCTTGGCCCAATACACGACACCGGTTAAGGGCGTAGCCGACGAGCTGAGCCCTGCCTTCACTGTCGGGGCCTTGACTCTGTTCGGCAATGTGAAGGTGACCAGCGAAGGGACGACCGTCTCGAGCGGCCTCGTCCCCTTCTGGTTTTGGACCTACGGGACCCTGAGCACCAAGTACTTTGATCTCACGGGGGCTTACGTTTTCGACATCTCCCCCCGACCCGTCGAGCCGGATCGGATCTCGGCGACGAACCAGAGCGACGAGATCATCCTGAACGGCACCGTGAAGTACCCCCTGAGCCTCCCCAAGGGGTCACTGACCGTCTATGGCGGCGTTTATTACATCATGACTTTGGTCCACCAAGACGGGGAGTTCGAGGTCGACCCCGGCGACTTGACGGTTCCCACCGTCGGCGTCACATACAGCTACCCCATCGGCGAGAAGACGAACCTGACGTTCGACCTGCAAGTCCGCCGTCGCGGATTTGGCCCGGTGAAGCTCAACGGTCGGGAAGTTCCTGACACGGACGGCCATCAGTGGACCCTGTTTCCATCGGTGACCCTGTCTTATGGGAAGTTCTTCTTGACGTGGGTCCTCGTCGGCTTGCAAGACGAATGGTATCCCCACGGCTTCACCTTGTCTGGTAAGAACGGCGTGGCTCAGTCCCATCTAGACTTCCGGATTCACCTCGGCTATTCGTTCTAAATTCCAATCCATCCTTGGGCTCTTTCTTCCGAGCTCCCTCTTCTGGCCGGGGAGGAAAACGGGATGAGGGCCCTTACCCGGTCGTCGGGTATCGTCCCGACGACCGGGGGACCGGGTATCTCCCACGGTTCAGGACGAGACTTGGGTATGTAGTCTTTCCAAGAACCTAACCCCGAATTCCCACGATGGGAGGTTAGTCGTGAAAGCCTTAAACTTTCGTTCCAGGAAAAGCCTCCTGGTCCTCACGGGCTTCATCGGCGTCGTAGCCCTCGTCGGCCTGAGCCTGGGCCAGGAGGAGAAGTGGTGGCCCAGCCGGTACGGCGCCGACGACGAACAGGGTGCCTTGAATGAGATCACGCCTGCCAAGGTCAAGGAAGCCGCCGCCCTCATCAAAGAGGGCAAGACCTACCACCTCTCGATGGTCTTACGGGAAGGTGTCCCGGCCTTTGCGCCCCGGACTTTCAGCATGCACATGCCCTATCATTCAGTCGTCGCCTACCTGGGGGCCAATAAGCTGCAGTGGTCGGAAGAGGTCGTCTTCGGTTGGATCGGCTCTTTTACTCAGCTCGACTGTCTGGGTCACATTGGCCTGAACGACCGCTGGTACAACGGCCGGCACTGGCGAGACATCTTCACGCCGACGGGCCTGAAGATGAATAGCTGTGAAAAGCTGAAGCCCATCGTGACCCGGGGCGTCCTGTTGGACATCGCTGGCCTGAAGGGCGTCGACGTCCTGCAACCCGACAACTACGTCATCACCGTCGCCGACATCGAGGCAGCTCTCAAGCGGCAGGGGAATATGCGCGTTCATCCGGGTGACGTCGTGATCTTCCACACGGGATGGATGAAGATCCTCGACAAGGACCCCAAGCGGTGGATCAGCAATGAGCCTGGCATTTACATGGACGCCGCCAAGTGGCTGGTCCAGCGGCGGGTCGCCGTCGTCGGGGCCGACACCTGGGGCATTGACGCCGTCCCGGGTCCCGACGGGACGGCCTTTGCGCCTCATCAGGAGCTGATCACGAAGAACGGCATCTTGCTCTTTGAGAATGTGGTCACGGAGGAGCTGGTCCGGGACAAGGTTTACGAATTTATGATCGTTTTGTCTATCTTGCGGGTGAAGGGCTCTGGTCAGACGTGGGCGACGGCCATCGCGATTCGGTAATATGAACTTTGCTGGGGGCCGGTTTTCCCGGCCCCCCGACCGAATGGAGGGTCAGGCCGCTTGGATTGGGGGAGTTCAGTGCGGGGGTGGCGGTTGTCCGGGATAAATCCCCGACCCTGATACGACAGGCCAGGGACCCGTTTCGGAAAGGGGACACGTCTTGTCTCAGGACGGGATATGCGACAGCCTCTTCGGGCTTAGGGGCGGGCTATGGTCCATCCGTGATCCCTTCTTTATGGTATTCTACACCTAACACCGAAACGCATGGAGAGGGCGCTATTATGGCCCTTCGATTTGAATTCGGAGAAGCGAAGCTCTACATCGGGGGTCGGTGGGTCTCAGGAGGCCCCCCCTTGGAGGTTCGTAACAAGTACAGTGGAGACGTCATCGGGACGATCCCGACGGCCCGGGAAGACGATGTCGATACAGCTATCGCCGCCGCCCAGAAGGCGGCGCCCGTCATGGCGGAAATGCCGGCTTACCGGCGAGCCGACATCCTGGCCCGGACGGTGGCCCTTATCCGAGAACGGCGAGATGAATTCGCCCGGACGATTGCGGCCGAGGCGGGGAAGGCCCTCAAGTGGGCTCGCGTCGAGGTCGACCGAGCCATGATGACGTTCACGATCGCCGCCGAGGAGGCCCGCCGGATTCACGGCGAGACGGTTCCCCTGGACGCCGTCCCAGCCGGTGAGGGTTATTTCGGGTTTTACGTCCGTCGACCCGTCGGCGTCGTGGCAGCCATCACGCCCTTCAACTTTCCCCTGAACCTGGTCGCCCACAAGGTCGCCCCGGCGATTGCGGCGGGCAACGCCCTGGTCCTGAAGCCGGCCAGCTCGACGCCCCTGACGTCGGTCCTGCTGTGTCGCGCCTTGGAAGAAGCGGGCCTGCCGCCAGGGGCCATCAACCTCGTCGTCGGACCGGGCCACACCGTCGGGGAATGGCTCGTGCGAGACCCCCGCGTGGCGAAGGTGACCTTCACCGGGAGTGCGGATGTCGGAGAACGCATCACTCAAATCGCCGGCATCAAGAAGGTGACCCTTGAGCTGGGTAACACCTCGCCGGTCATCATCGCTCCAGACGCTGACCTGGCGTGGGCGGCCCGGCGGTGCGCCGTCGGGGCCTACTACAACTCAGGCCAGGTCTGCCTCTCGGTCCAGCGGGTCTATGCCGAGCGGCCGGTGTATGATCCATTCCTGGAACGGTTCGTCCGAGAGACGGAGTCGATGGTCGTCGGCGACCCCCTGGATGAGGGGGTCGACGTCGGGCCGATGATTGACGAACGGGAGGCTCGACGGATTGAAGCCTGGGTGACCGAAGCGACCCAGGAGGGTGCCCAGGTCGTCACAGGCGGTCGACGGGAAGGTCCGGTCTACTGGCCGACGGTTCTCGTGAACGTCAAGCCCGAGATGAAGGTCGTCGCCCAGGAGGCCTTTGCCCCCATCGCCAACGTCATCGAGTACGACGACTTCGAGGAAGCCCTCCGGCAGGCCGACGCGACGGAATACGGCCTCCAAGCCGCCGTCTTTACGCGAGACATCCAACGAGTTTTCCAAGCCATCCGTCGGTTGAACTTCGGGGGCGTCATCATCAATGACGCTCCGACATTTCGGGCAGACCACATGCCCTACGGCGGCAACCGTCAAAGCGGCCTCGGCCGAGAAGGCGTCCGTTATGCCATCGAGGAGATGACGAATATCCAGATGGTCGCCATCCGGCTGGGTACCTAACACACGTGGGATCCCGAATAAGGGGTCGGCGATTAGGGAGTCTGGGGAAAGGTCAGGGGAAACCGACACCCAGGACTCAGTACCGGATACCAAATGAGGAGGCGTTTGAATGAAGACGGTCGCCGTCGTCTTGTATGAGATGGGGCGGTCGCCACCTTATCAGGTGTCCCAACCCCTCGTCGTCGAAGAGGTCGAGCTCGAAGGCCCCGGCCCTGGACAAGTCCTCGTTGAGATCGCGGCCGCCGGAGTTTGCCATTCGGACCTCTCGGTCGTCGACGGCTCTCGACCCCGCCCAGTGCCGATGGTCCTGGGACATGAGGCCGCCGGCATCGTCCAGGAGGTCGGCCCTGGCGTACAGGACCTGAAACCGGGCGATCGTGTCATATTTTCCTTTGTGCCGGCCTGTGGTCACTGCATCCCCTGCGCGACGGGCCGGCCCGCCTTGTGTGAGAATGGCCATCGGGCGAACGTCGCCGGCACACTCCTGGACGGTTCCGTCCGATTTCGGAATACTCAAGGGCATCCCTTGTACC
>JANXAA010000087.1 GCA_025061865.1 Acidobacteriota bacterium
GAATGTCGACGGCCCATAAGAGCGTCTCCAGGTTCTTCCGAGGGTGGATCGCACCGACAAATAGGAAAAAGGGCCCCTCCAATCCATAGCGGCGACCCGCTCGAGGGGAAGTCGAAAATACTCGGCGATCTCCCGAGCCATCGTGTGGGATACGGTCACGACATGGGCAGCCGACTAAGCGACCCGGGCCAGGAAGACCCGGAAAATCCACCGCTTCCGAAGCGTCTGTAAGTCCGGATAGTGAAATACTGACAGGTCATAGAAGTGGACGATATAGGGAAGGGGACACCGCAGGGGAGCCAGGTAGTTCGGAAAATGGAGAAGGTCCAAGTCGGCGGCCCGTAAGGCCGAAGGAAGTTCCAGTCGGAGCCAGGCCAGGCGCGTCGGCCAACAATGAGGCCGGTACGCCGGCGGTCACGAGTCCGTCGCTACGGTCATATGGGGGACCAGGGAACACGCTCGAGGCTCTCGTAAACCCGCAGGGTCCGCCACAGGTGGTACACGACGTAGCCGACCCTGTGGCTCCGGCTCGAACCGTGCTGACGTCCAAACCCAATCGCATGACCCCCTTGCGCTCGGCCGTCCGGCCATTCGGCCGTTCGGGGACCCGGGGATCCAGTATCGGTAACGCCACGGGCTTTCCGCTACTCCCCGACTCCCATTCCCCAGGCCGCACTGACGGCCAACAAGCCTAGGACGACGTAAAAACCCATCATGAAGCCCTACAGGCCCGTACTATCGATGAGTAGGACCATCCAACGATAGACGAACCGTGCGTCTGATGCCAGAAGACAGCGGCCCAGTCGGATGGCGAGTGGACGGCCCAAAGGACGAAGAATTCCAGGCCTATGAGACCGCTGCCGACCAGGATCTCTAAAAAGAGCCGGTTACTTGTGATAGTGCCCGTCGGCCAGACACCGCCGGCCATCTCGGCCAGACGCAGACGGAACGCGTCGAGACCCCCCCGACCCAGGGGCACTGGCGCCACAGGTCCCACGCCAGGGCATACAACCGCCACCGACCGGGTTTGACTCTCTGATGTCGGAGGACGCGGCCAGCCCGGTGGAGATGCGTTACGCGAGGGGTGGCGGTAAATAAATGCCTGACTCACATTCTGGCGGTCTCTCGGGTACCACCCCCTGTTCGGGAGCTGACCGCCTGTCGCCCGAATCCCGAACATGATTCCCTGGACAGTCGGGTCGAACCACGTCATGCGTTCCCCCACGAGGTCCCATCGGCCCCGGCATCGGGGCGCGCACGCCACCGCCGGGACCGTGACCTCCGGGACCTGATAGACGCCGGGCTCGACGTCGTGGGGTAGCGGGTAGCGCCGCACGTCCAGACAGTACAGCCGCCCGTGCTCGTCCGCCAGATGATAGGCCAGTTGAACGGGGTGCCGACCGCCTCGCGGCCATCGAAGGGCGCTGAAGTTATAGACAACGACTCTCTGGAGGGTCAGTTGAGGGCTCATCGGGAACTCCACGGGCTCTAATCGGGCTGCGACCCAAGGCCGTCCAACGGCCACCACCGCTCCCGAAACACAGAGTCTGTGTAGAGAAGTACGGTTCCCAGGCCGATGCCCGTTACAGCCAGGGCAAGGCCGTATTGGGGCCGACCTCATCGCCACTCCCATAGGGTCAGCAGGGTCCACCCGCTCCAGAGGACCAGGGCGGCGCCCCGGCTGCACGTGAGGAGCCACCAGCCGTGAAGGCGACGGCCAATCCGCCGAATGCCCACCTGCGGGTCCGGGGGATGTCGCGTGAAGCCGAAATCCGCCAGCCAGGCCGGCTAGGGCCCACCACAGCCCGGCGATGTTCGCATGTTCGAACACGGACGCCCATCGGCGGAAGCCCTCGACCTCGGTCGGCGCCGTCCGAAACCACGCCAGCAGGGAGTCAGCCCGGTCTTCCCCGACCGCCTCGACCAGACCCCCGATCAGGGTTATGAGATACCCGGCGATGAATCCGTCCAAGAAGCAATGACCGGCTTTCCATCCGGGCCGTACGACCCGCAGGCTCGCGAAGAGGGCCCAGGCGGCCCCCATCGGAGGGTCAGGCGGAGCGCCGCACCCGGGTAGGCTGCTCCTGCCCAATTCACGATCATCAGTAGGCTCAGCCAGCTGAGACCCCCCAGGAGGACAATAGGATCCCCAAGGCGACCGATAAGACTGGGGTTTTGGACCCCGGCGATCAGGGCGTAGGTCAGCTAGAGGCCCAGGCCGATCTCGATAGGCTTCCACTCTAGGTCACCGACCCGCAGGTGCCATCCGGCCGGGTCCAAGAACGGGAGGACCGCACCGATTAGGAATGCCCAGTGCGTCGGGGACGAACGAGAAAAAGAGAGAGCATCGTGATGAAGTCATCGTATTAGGCAAATGGGCAGATGAGTCGGTGGGCAGGGCGTCCGACCGGCAAGTAGGGAGATGAGGATAGGCCCTCCTGGCGGAACGCTTGCTTCATGCCGGCGCTCCGACCCATGAATTATTCTCTTTCCCTATCTGCCTACCTGCCTATCTGCCCATCTACCTACTTGCCGATTTAGAATTCCGGGGCCACGACGATGGAGACCTCCGTCCCCCGGGTCGCCTTCAGGGTCTGGGCCGCGTTCCCCTGATTGATAGCGACCTCCAGAAAGCCAGCACTTCCGATATAGGCGACCGGCTCGCCCCGAGGGACCTCACCGAAGGTGCGTCGGAGGCCCGAGATGCGGGTCTGGGCCACGATGACCTGGCATCGCCGGCGAAAGTCTTCGCCCAAGACACTTGTCAGGAGCGCTGCGTCAAAGTTCGTGACCAGGTTGCCAAAGCGGTCGACGTGCAGGACGATGCCCTGATAGACGTTAGCGTCCTTCGGGACAGGCTTGGGAAACTTCAGGCGGATGAAGTCCTCGACAGGCACTCCCATATGAACCGGCTCGACGCCCCGGGCCAACCAAGCGGCGACCGGGGCGAAGATGTCCCGCCCATGAAAGGTCGCCGACGGTGTGGACCGGAAGAAGTGTTCTTCCGTCAGGTGGTACACCCGAATGTAGGGCTCCCGTTCATAGACGACCGAGAACACGCCGTTGTCCGGCCCGACGAAGTAGTGCTGGTCCCCGACGACAACGATAGGCCGACGGGCCGTGCCAACGCCCGGGTCGACGACGACGACGTGGACCGTCCACCGGGGGAACTCGTGGTAAACGGCTCCCAGCGTGAAGGCCGCCCCGATGACGTCATGAGGTGGAATCAGATGAGTAATGTCGACGACGCAGGCCTCCGGGCAGATGTTGTAGATGACGCCTTTCATGGCGGCGACAAAGTAATCCTGTAAGCCAAAGTCGGTCAACAGCGTGACGACGGGGAGACGGCGTTCGACCATCGGCATGCCTCATGGGCTCAGGGTCCCGGGCGGCCGGGTGTCAGTCGAAAAAGAAGTCCGGTTCGGACTTCCACCCAGATTGGCACCTAAGGACCGGGACCTGTCTCATTTACCAAACACCAGCACGCGAGTGATGACAGCCTTGACCGGCTGACCATTCCGAGTCGGTCGGCGGAACCGGCAATTCATCCAGGTGTCTCGGGCGATCTCCCTCAAGAGGTCCACCGGTGCTTGGAGGATTTCGACCTGCAAGGGTTGCCCCGACTCGTTGAGATAGATTTGGCCAATCACCCGATGGGTACCAGGATAGCGACTCCGGATCCAGCTCAATCGGGGGTCGGTCGAAACACACGGACCGACCGGTTCAATACGTACGTCCAGGTCGACTTCTAGGGCAAACTCAGGGAGGGACGTGGGAGACGGCTCGGCTCGGGGTGGCAGCTCAGGCTCGACTTTGGCCGGCGGCGGGGATGGGGCAGCTGACGACGGTACTTCCATCCCTGGGGCCGACGGCGGGGGCGTTGGCCCGGTCTCGGACTTAGCCGTCGCATCGACCGGTGACGGGAGGACCGGCGAAGCCACGGCCGAGGGAGTCTTTTCTAAGGTCAGTGGGGCCGGCGACGGTTCCTCGGCGGACCGACTCTCGGGAGGCGCCTCCTTGGGGGTCCGGGTCGGGGCAGGCAAAGCCGACAAGGACGTCGTCGTTTTTTCCTTCTCCCGAAGCTGGCGCTGAAGCTCTTCGTTCTGCTGGGCCAGCTCTTGGACCCGCTTCAAGAGCTCTTGCATTTGCGCATCGGCGGCGTCCGCCGCCGGACCGGCGGCCGGCTGGGTGCTCTGGGCGGCTTGAAGTTGCTGGATAATCTGCTGGAGTTCAGTAATGCGCCGTTGGTTCTCCTCCAGTTGCTGACGCAGAGCGATCGTCTCGGGTGAGGTCTCCGGCGTCACGGTCGGCGGCACAACGGTCATCCGTCGCTGGAGAAGCCAGATAGCCCCACCGCCGAAAGCCAAGATGACCAGGGCGATAAGTACAGGCAAGAGCGGAAAGCCCCGCCGGGGTCGCTCCTCTGAGAGCATCACCTGGGGGTACAGGACGACTTCTTCTGGCGAGGGCGCCGGCGACGGCTCAGACGGGCCAGCCGGCGACTCTGCCGGTGGAAGCGGGGGGGTCGCGAACAGGTCCGAATAGTCCTGCTCCAGGAGGCTCTGGTAGTGTCGATGTTCCCGTTCCGGGAAGTCTCGAAAGAGGGCGTTTAGGTAAAAAGCCAGGTGAAATGTGGATGCCTCGTACTCCCCCGAAAAGGCCTTCTCGTCCAGAGGCTCCTTGAGGAGGCTGATTTGCTGGAATCGCTGGTGGGGATCTGCCTGAAGACCTTGCAGGAAGACCATCTGCAGGTCCTCCGGGAAGTGAACGACCTCACCGGTCCGGAGATAGACCGTCTGGTCCATCAGCCACGCCGCGGGGTCCGCCGGCGGTGCTTCCCAGGGCCGGTTGGTCAAGAGTTCCAGACATAACAGAGAGGCCGTATAGACGTCCGTCGCTTGGGAGCCCGGCCAGCCATCCCGTTGCTCCGGCGCCAGGTAGGGACCTAAGGCCTGCCGAATCGAGGACGGGATGCGTCCCGTCTCCCCCAGGGCCTGCAAGATGCCGCTATATACCAAACGAAGTTGGCCTTCATAAGTGACGAATACCTGAGTCGGGGACAAACTTCCATGAAAGGCGGGCTGATCCTGAAACATCAGGTCGTGGAGGGTCTGGAGGGCCATCAAGAGCTGATGCGTGCATGTCAGGGCTTGGTCGATACTTATCGGCAGGAGCTGGTCCCGACCCGCCTGGAGGACTTCCCAAAGGCTTTTCCCCGAGATCGGCTCAAAGACCATGAAGGGCGACGCGGTCGTAAAGTCCCACTGGGTCGGAAGTGTCAGGATAGGGTCCTGGATCTGCCGCCGGAACGTGCTTAAGAGGTCCTGAAGCCGATGGACGAATCGGGCCTCTTCCCACGGGAGGTCGGGCGACAAGCGAGCCCACCAGACGACCCGTCGGGTGCGGCCTTCCGGCGCCTCGACGGCCAAGAAGACGTCGGCCCATCCCCATCGATAAATGGGTTGGACTAACACATACGAACCCACACGTTCCATACCTGCCCCCTGCCAGACGAATCCAGGCAGTCGGCAGACACGCATTCAGTTCACGGGCAAGAGTATATATCAAATCGTGAAAGAGGTAAACGGCCCTGCGCCATTAGGGACGGGTCTCACGCCGGTCCCCTACCGGGTGTCGGGGAGTGAGGTCCCGCGCGATGAGGCCGGATTTCCGCTCCGCCCTGACCTGGGTATGGGGCCGGCGACCCCTCTCGGACCTCGGCCCGGACGCCGGCCCGAGGCCGGTCCTTCCACATGTAGTAAACGATCCAAAACAGGGCCGCCAGGCCGTCCCGCCAGGTGATCTTCTTGCCCTCGGCGTACGAGCGCCCGTAATAGGCGATTGGGACTTCGTAGATGCGATACTTGCGCTTGGCGACCTTCACGGTGAATTCGGGCTCGAATCCGAATCGATTCGACTCGAAGGTGACCTCTCGGAGGATCTCCGCCCGAAAGACCTTATAGCAGGTCTCCATGTCTGTCAGGTTCAGGTTCGTAAACATGTTCGACAAGGTCGTCAGCCATCGGTTGGCGACCGTATGCCAGAAGTAAAGGACCCGTCGGGGGAATCCCAAGAAGCGGGAGCCGTACACGACGTCGGCTTGATTGTCCAGGATGGGTCGTAAGAGCTTGGGATAATCGGCCGGGTCGTACTCCAGGTCAGCGTCCTGGATGATGACGATATCGCCCGTCACGTATTGAAAGCCCGTCCGGAGGGCGGCGCCCTTGCCCTCATTGCAGGGCTTCTCGATGACCCGCACGATGGGATGGCCGACCCAGCGGGCCAGCTCGCCCCGCGTCCCGTCGGTCGAACCGTCGTCAACGACGATGACTTCCTTCTCCAGGTGCAACGTGTCGGCAGCGACGACCTGCGTGAGTAAGGCGTGGACGGTGCTCACTTCGTTGTAAACGGGGATGACGATACTGACCTTCCGAAAGGCCTTCGGCGGCAGGGGCCCCATCGAGTCAGTCATGACCCTCGACTCCCTATCGGCGAATGGCGAATAGCGAGCGGCGAATCAGTCGGGGACCCTACCCCTATTCGCCGTTCGTCACTCGCCATCCGCTGCCTTGAGCCCCAAGGTCCGGCGCCACACGCCGGCGTCTCGAAACACCCGGACCAGGTCGACGTCCAACTGACCGTCTCGGGCTTCCGCTTCCAGGATAGCCAGTGCTTCTGCCGGGGAGACGGCCGGTTTGTAAGGTCGGTCGCTGGCGACTAGGGCGTCATAGATGTCGGCGACCGTGATGATGCGAGCCTGGAGGGGGATCTCGTCATCCCGCAGGCCCCGGGGATAGCCACTCCCGTCCAGCTTCTCATGATGGGCGTATGCAAACTCGGGGACCCGCCGGAGCTCCTTCGTCCAAGCGATCTGGCGCAGGAACTCATAACTCTTGGTCGCATGGGATTCGATCTCCTGCCGCTCCTCGTCGTCTAAGCTCCCCCGAGGAATCGAAAGACGGTAGACCTCTCGGGGCGTCAGAAGCGCCTGGTCCGTCCCGGCCGGCGTGGGAACCGTCACCCGGGCAATTTCCTCCAGGAGGCCGATATTCGGGTCCTGGTCTACGACCGAAGGCCGATTGGCCGCCTCAATGACTTGTAAGTATGCCGCCAATCGGTCTGTCTGCTCGGCTGCCCAGCGGTCCAATTCCGCGAATACCTTCTTAGGGTCGCCGACACCGTGGGCGAGGACGTACTCGAGCTTCCGCTGCAGGGCCTCATACTGGACGGCGTACTGGGCCAGGGCGAACCGATAGCGAATGAGGTCCAGCTCGTGGGGATATAGCTTTTCCGCCTTCACGAGGACGTGTTCCCGAACGCCGATCTTGCCAAAGTCGTGTAAGATGGCCGCATAGCGAATCTCCTGAAGTTGGTCCGTCGTGAAGACGACGCCCGCCCAGCGCCCAGACGTCACGGCGGCCAAGCTCCGGGCCAGACCGACCGAAAGCTCGGCGACCCGGACAGAATGACCCTTCGTGGCCGGGTCCCTCTGCTCGACGGCCAGGACGGCCGCCCGGATGAAACTCTCGAACAGCCGGCGGATACTCTCTAAGAGGCGGTTATTCTCGATGGCCGCTGCCGCCTGCGAGGCCAAGGCCCGGACAATTTCCTCGTCTTCGTAAGAGAAGCTGACGACGTGGGCCTCGACCCGCAGGACGTCCGGGATGGGCCCCGGGGCCGTCTTACGGTTGATGAGCTGAAGCACGCCGATGATGTCCCCCACGGGTGTCCGCATCGGAACGGCTAGGACTGAATAGGTCCGGTACCCTAACTCCATGTCCAAGCGGGGGTTGAATCGAAAGGGGTACTGATCCGAGATGTAGTAAGCATCAGCCAGGCGCACGACCCGACCCGTCTTGGCTACGTAACCGGCGATGCTGGACTCGTCTAAGGGTAGGACGATGGACTCCACGTCCATTAAGGGAACCGTGTCGTTCTGGGCCAGCATGAACCGGAGAAACGACTCGCCGGTGGCCTCGTCCTCTTCGATAAGGTACAGACTCCCGGCGTCGGCCACCGTCAGCTCCCGCGCCTTTGTGAGGATGAGTTCCAGCAGACG
>JANXAA010000088.1 GCA_025061865.1 Acidobacteriota bacterium
TCTCCCTGACAGGGTCGGCCGCTTGAGTCGGATGTCTTGCGAAGACGGGAAGCCGCTGGCCCCGGCGCTTCCATGCATCCCTCCAGAGGTTTCGGGCAATGCCCCAAAGCCACGTGCAAAACCGGCCTTTCTGGGGATCGTAGCGGGCTACCTGCCGGTTCTTCGTTTTCATGACCTGGACGAAAGTCTCCTCGCACAGGTCTTCAGCGCTCTCCTTCGAGAAGTTCTGCCGGCGCAGGAATTCTTCTAGGCGGGGTCCCCACCGCTCGTAGAGTATCTCCAGGGATCTTCCATCGCACCGGTAGTAGCTTTCCATCAGTGCCTCATCGGAGGGGTTCGGGTCCATAGCACCACCCGATTCATATCGATACTCATAATTATAGCCTAAACGGCTCGGGAGGGTCGACCCTTTCGCCTGAAAAAAGCGGCCTCCTGGGTCGTATAACAGTAGGACAGTGCGATTGCGACCCTAGAAAAACACGCCGCCCCTAAGGGCGGACAGAGCGAGAGCCTTCACGCCCGCCCTATCTGCCTCAGGGGCGATTTTCAATACCCCGACACTGGCCAAGACGTCGGCGTCGGGAAGTCCTTAAAAGGAGGTAGTTATGCTTGACGGCTTTCAACTGGAAACACCTCAGAGAGCCGACGGAGTCCTCACCGTGTTCCCCCTAACGGTCCACTATCCTCCAAAGCGCCAAAGCCTGACCCTGGGCGAAGCCCTAGAGCAGGGACGAGCGAAAGTCCTTGAATCGGGCAGCGTCCCGGAGGTCGTCGTGGACGTACGAGGCGATGTCGCTGTCCTGGTCCTCGAGGGTGAGGTCCTAACCGGAGGTTGGCAAAACCGGACAGTCAACATCAGTCTCCTATTGGAGCCCGGGAAGGCCCACCGGATTCCCGTCAGTTGCGTAGAGCAGGGTCGGTGGTCGGCTCGTCGCTTCCGTCCTCTCCAGCCGTCCCGGGACCCGGAGGTCGTCGCCTTCGAGGTAGCAGCATCGCACGCCTTGCCATCTAAACTCCGGCGTTCTAAGACTCGGAGCGCCGTGCGCATGCTCCAGCGCCGTCGGGTCGCTCGGTCCGACCAGAATGAGGTATGGGACGCAATCGAATGCTTGCTAGAACGAACTGGGACGGACGCCCCGACCCGAGACGTGACAGCCTATACGGCTCTGCGCCTCCCGTTAGTTGAGGCCTTGTTGAAGTCCATCGAGATCCTGCCTCATCAGGTGGGCGCCGTCGTCGCCTTGGGCGACCGGGTCGTCGCTGTCGAGGTCTTGGACCACCCCGAGACCTGGCGGCGGCTCTATAAAAGGATTCTCCAAAGCTATGCCTTGGACGCTCTCGAAGCCCCGGAGACGCCGCCCGGCGTGCCCTCGCTAGAAATGGCTCGGGCCTTCCTGGGGGACGTGGCCCAGGCCTTCGAGGAAGCGACGGTCGTACCCGCCCCGGTGGGCCTCGGCGTACACCGGCTTCCGAGAGAAGAAAGCGCCGTTCAAGGGTTCGCCCTCGTCCATGAGGGGACCCTCTACCACCTCCTAGCCTTCCGGAACTAGCCTTCCGGAAAGAGGCTCTGCCATGAAAAAACCTGTTCTGAGAGCTCTACGGCTGAGTTCGTGTAGCTATTTGGGTCCTGACGTCACCGGTCCTTTCTGATCAGGACTGCCACCCATCGTCCCTGGGACGCCGACGAGGCGTTTCTGCGACCGGGACGCCTGGAGGTGCGGCTCTTTGTAGAGTCTCCAGGCCTCGAGGCCCGCAAGGCGCTCATCCGTGTGTGAATCTGGAGAGAAGGCCACCATACGTTCGATGAAGATTCCACTCAGCACTTTGGCCGAAAGGCTAGACGGGAGCGGATATCGAAGCCCTGCTGGATCAAGTCGCCTTAGAGTGCTAACGCCGGTGTCCGAAACCCCGACAGTCCGATGAGGACCGACTCGACGACCGTCTGAAGCACATCAGCCTGGAAAATAATGACTGAAATGCCCAGTACGGAAGTAATCCTTAGAACAGCGAGGACTTCTAAGGGGGCGACCATGAAGTGAATCTACGCTATGTTCGCACGGCCCTGCAGGTCCTAAGTCTGGCTGTCGCCTAAGCGCTGAGCTTCGAATGATTTGCCGCGACTTCCGTGGTCCCTAATCCCAGGGGCCCGTTATCTCCCGACCGTCAAGGAAAACGGCCACGCCGAGCCGCCGGACCTCGCCCCGGTCCATCTGCTCCGCCAGAGCGGCGATCTGAAGAGCGCCTTGCTAGACGGCCGCCCGGACCTCGCGGAAGCCGCTTCCGCGGCGCCGCTCGATGGGGGCCTATCCGGGGCGGGGGAGGCGTTAGAGACAGAGGGGTTTCGGACGCGGGCGGCTGGAAGTTGGGACCGAGCCAGGGGGACGGCACCAGGTTTGTGTGGGCACTCGGGGTGGGAGTCTCAGGTCGACGGCAGCCTAGCGGGACGTAAGGGCTTGGGGAAGCCCTGGGGCAGAGGAGTCCTCCCGAGCGGTTGCGGCGGCTTTTAGCTCGGCTCAGCGACCATCGGGGCGAATGGCTCTCCCTTAGGAGCGAATTCCGACGAATCACAATCGTACTCAGCAGAGCATCGACCGTCTGAAGTTTCAGGCCCGGACGAGCCGAGGTCTGAAGACTTGGGCGGGGTCGAGGCGACTTCTGGCCGACCCAGGCAATAGTAGGTGGGTATGCATAACCCTCTGGATCGGATCCATGGAGGGCGATTCCCGACTCGTACCTACCCAAAATGAAACAGTCACCCGGATTATGGGCGTTTGCCTTCAAGCATACGGTCCCTTACAATGCGAGGCCACCATACCTGATCCGAATGTTTCTCCTTTCTTCGAGAGAGGAGACCGGTATACGTTTCGTTTATTTTCTTTTCCGAGAGGCATGGCTATGAAGACGATGCGGATGCCTTACGCCGGTCATGTCTCCTTTTTGGGCGCCCCCATCTGGCGTAGTGAGATGGACCTGGCGTGGGCCGATATCGCTGTCCTGGGTGTCCCCCTGGACATGGCGACGACAAACCGACCGGGTGCTCGGTACGGTCCCCGGGCTATCCGGGAGGCCTCGATGCTTTACACTTATGACGAGGCTGGGGTCGTCGCCACTCATGGTCTCTGGAAAGGCCTGACGGGCCTTTACGACGTGGACGAACGGAAAACGATCCTCCAGGGATATCATCTCTTGGACTGCGGAGACGTGCCCGTTCTGGCCTCCGAGCTACAGGTCACCTTTGACCGCATCACCGAGGCGGCCCGCCTGTTGTTCGAACGGCCCCTCTTCCCCGTCGTGCTGGGCGGAGACCACTCGATAACGTATCCGATCCTGCGGGCTTGGCCGGGTCATGCGCCGATTCACGTCGTCCACTTCGATACGCACATGGACGTGCTCGATCAGCTGGACGGCGCCCGTTTCACCCACGGAAGCCCCTTCCGCCACGTGATGAGCTTGCCCTTTCTGGACGGTCTGACCCAGGTCGGCATCCGGGGGATTCTGAACGATGAAGTGTACCACCGAGAAGTCGAATCGATGGGCTTTACGGTTATTACGACCGGCGACGTTAAATTCCAAGGCCTGGCGGCCTGTGCCGAACGCTTACCCCGGGGGAAGAACGTTTATATCTCCATCGACATCGATGTCTTCGACCCCAGCATCGCACCCGGGACAGGGACCCCTGAGCCCGGCGGTCTGACCTACTGGGAGGCTCGCCTCCTCTTACGAGAAGTGTGTACCCGAAATCGAGTCGTCGGCTTAGACATCGTAGAAGTCGCCCCGCCTTACGATGTGGCAGGCCTGACGGCCCAACTGGCCGCCCGGGTCGTGATCGACGTCCTGGGATATGTGCTGGGGAACAAGCACAAGCCGCCTGAGGCCGACCGAGAGCTGGTCCGGACTTCTCTTTTGAATTTGCGTGACGAGAGGGCCGGCTGATCTCTAGCCTTAGGTCCCAAGCTAGGGGCTACTGTATTGCACGGCTGAGTCACGTGGATTTTAAACTTGTATCCGGTATCTAAAGGGGCGTCCGATGTGGACCCGGCGGCGCTTTATTCAGACGATGACGAGTCTTGGGAGTCTGTTCTCCGCTGGGTGGGCCGTCGGCCGGACGTCTCGGTCCAGACCCACCGACGCCGTTCGGTTTCCAGACCGACCCTGGCGATACGAGGGACCCCCCCGAGGCCCCGTCGCGGTCGCCAGTTTCAACGGCCTCCAGGCTGTTCAGGAGGCCTATGAACGGATGAAGGCCGGTCAGTCGGCCCTGGAGGCCGTCCTCGCCGGCGTTCAGATCAACGAACTCGACCCAAATGACAATACCGTCGGTTACGGCGGGCTCCCGAATGCCCTGGGCGTTGTCGAGCTGGACGCCGCCGTCATGGACGGACGGACCTGGCGGGCCGGCGCCGTCGGGGCTCTCCAGGGCATCAAGACGCCCTCGGCTGTCGCCCGGGTCATCATGGAGCGGACGGATCACATCTTCCTGGTCGGGGAGGGGGCCCGTCGGTTTGCCCTTGAGTATGGCTTTTCGAACGAAGACTTGCTTACACCGGAATCCCGCCAGCGGTGGCTCGAATGGCGAGATCGATTAAACCCCAGGGACAATTACTTGGAACCGGAGCAGCGGGATGTCCTGATCGACTATCCCGACGGGACGATTCACGTGAGCGCCTTGGACCTTCGGGGGCATTTAGCAGCAGTCACGTCGACCAGTGGCCTGCCCTTTAAAATCCCGGGCCGTGTTGGAGATTCCCCCATCATCGGGGCAGGCCTCTACTGCGACGATGACGTCGGTTCGGCGGGCAGTACAGGCCGGGGCGAGGCGAACATCAAGATCTGTGGGGCCCACACGATTGTCGAAATGATGCGCTGGGGGATGCACCCCCAAGATGCCTGCATCGAGGCCCTCCGTCGGGTCGTCTCTACGACGAAGGAGAAACGCCTGCTAGACGATCAGGGACGGCCTCGATTTCAGCTTAAGTTCTATGCCCTTCGGAAAGACGGGGTCTTTGGGTGTTCCGCCCTGTGGGGAACACAGGATGCGCGCATGGCCGTCTGTGACGACCGAGGTCCCCGCTTTGTCGATTGTGCCTTCCTATATGTGGCAGAAAGGAAATAAACTGAGCCCCGTCCCCGGGCTTTACTGCCTTTCGACTCGGTGACTCTCGATCAGGGGCTGGACCATCGCCTCAAACTCTTTCAGGCTCTGGGGGCCGATGATCCGGCGGACTCGAAGGCCCTGACGGTCGTACAGGAAGGTCGTCGGCAGGGCCACGATGCCGCCCAAAGCCCTGGCGGCCGGTCCGTCGTCCCCGTCCCAAAAGATGGGATAGGAGAATTGATGCTCTTCCACAAACCCCTTGGCGTCCTCTAAAGAGGCGTCGACCGAGATCCCGATGACGACCAGGCCTTGTTCTTTCCATCGGTCATAGAGCCGCTGGAGGTCCGGCATTTCCTCCTTACAAGGACCGCACCAAGAAGCCCAGAAATTGATGATCAGGGCCTTTCCCGCAAACGAATCTAGCGATACGGTCTGACCGTTCAGGTCTTTCAGGGGGATACCCTGAGGGAGGAGAGGACCGCGCCGAACATCCGAGTCATGATGAGAGGAAGAACCCTTCTTGCAAGCGACTCCACTAAGAGCCGTCGCCAGAGCGATCGCCCCGGTTAGGATTCCCAAGGTCCACATCTTGTTGCCCATAGCGGCCTCCGCAGACCTTTCCAGTGTCAGGTCTTGACAGGGTCCAACACCCAAGCGCCTATACCCCACATCCCCCTTTCCGGCTTAGCACGACGGATTATGTACCTCACCGCTTCGCCAGCGGAGGACCCAGCGGCGCGCAAAACCCTGCTGGCGGGCCCGGCGGACGACCTCAGAGACCGGTCGACCCCGATATCGCTGAAGCCATCGACTAAAGATTTCTCCTTCCCGTTCCAGTGGATACCACCGATCCAAAGCCTTCCGGACGACGCTCTTGGGGATGCCTCGCCGGCGGAGGTCCCGGGCCGTGCGGCGTCGGCTCCACAGGCGACGCCGAGCGTTCTCCACACGGCTCTGGAGGACCCAGGCGTCTCGCAGGTACCCCAAGCGCTCTAATACGTGGAGGACGTCCCGGACCTGGGACCGCTCATACCCCTTTCCTACGAGCCATCGGGCCAGCTCCCATCGGGTGACGGCGTATCTCCGTAGATAGCCGACAGCCGCTTCCAAGGGCGGCTTCATTCGATGTCCAGAGGCAGTGAGGTATCCACGCCGGCGGGGTTTTCCGTCTCTTCCAGACCCAAGCCGCTAGTATAGCTGAGTACCGATTCCTCGAGTTCCCGGGCGATATCCGACGTAGACTGGATCCCCTGCACACGGAGTTTGAATTCGTCGGGTTTTGAGGCCCACCGCAGGGCCTCCTCGTAGGTAATGAGGTTTTTCTTATACAAGAAGAACAAGCTCTGGTCAAAGGTCTGCATACCGTACTGGACATTCCCGGCAGCGATGGCCTCGGGGATCAAACGGGTCTTCTCTTTGTTCAGGATACACTCCCGGATAAACGGCGTATTGATCATGATCTCGACGGCCGGGACCCGGCCCCTGCCGTCGGCGCGCGGGACCAACCGCAAGGAGACGACAGCACGTAGGACGCTGGCCAACTGGATGCGGATCTGTTTCTGCTGATGGGGCGGGAACACCGAGATGACACGGTTGATCGTCTCGGTCGCGTCCAGGGTGTGGAGGGTCGAGAAGACCAAATGGCCTGTCTCGGCGGCCAGCAGGGCCGTCTCAATGGTTTCGTAGTCACGCATCTCACCGACGAGAATGACGTCTGGGTCCTGCCGCAAGGCGCTCCGGAGAGCATCGGCAAAAGATCGGGTATCCACGCCGACTTCCCGTTGATTGACGATGGACTTTTTGTCCCGGTGGAGATACTCGATGGGGTCCTCAATCGTGATGATGTGGGTCCGTCGATGGGTGTTGATGTAATCGATCATGGCCGCCAGGGTCGTGGACTTACCGGAGCCCGTCGTCCCCGTGCACAAGATCAGACCCCGCTCCTCCATCGCCAGCTTTTCCAGGATGATCGGCAGGTTCAACTCCCGGATACTGCGGATTTTGGTCGGGATCATCCGCAGGACCAACCCGACTGTGCCCCGTTGTTGAAAGATGTTGACCCGAAATCGGCCCAACCCCGGGACGCTGTAAGCGATGTCGATCTCCAGATTCTCCTTGAACTTCTGTTTCTGACGATTGTTCATGATGCTGAAGGCCATGGCGATAGTGTCTTCCTGCATAAGACGCCGGAACTCCAGCATCGGCCGCAGGTCCCCGTCGACCCGAAGAACGGGGTGGGAGCCGACCTTGAGGTGGAGATCGGAAGCGCCATACTCGACGGCCTTCCGCAGTAGGTCGTTAATGTGTAAAGCCTCCATACCCTCTGCTTCTCCTGGGTTTCAGTCCAGCCCCCGCGTTCAGGTCCCGGGTCCTAAGACAGAGACTCAAGACCCCTCACCGAATCGACCGTCCCCCTCTAACAGGGAAAGGGTCTTGGTAAAACGTTCCCCTTCTGCCCAGCGCCCCAAATTCGTATCTGCCTGGGACCCGGACCTTGACATTTTGAATCTCTCCTTATACGTATGTCAACCACTGATACCGATCCGGCCATCGGCCTTGGATGAGACCAAAGAAAGCGTCTTGGAGCCGGCGGGTCACCTCTCCAGGCTCGCCCCGGCCGATGACGATGTCGTCGATAGACCGTACGGGGGTGATCTCGGCGGCCGTCCCCGTCAGGAAGACTTCGTCGGCGATATAAAGCATTTCCCGGGGAATCCAGGTCTCGACGACCGGGATGTTCAAGTCTCGGGCTAGCGTGATGACCGAGTCTCGCGTGATGCCAAACAAGATCGACGAGGCCAGGGTAGGCGTATAGAGCGCCCCCTTGTAGACCAAAAAGAGGTTCTCCCCGCTCCCCTCGCTGACAAAGCCGTGGACATCTAAGGCAATCCCCTC
>JANXAA010000089.1 GCA_025061865.1 Acidobacteriota bacterium
AAGCATCCCCTGTATCGGGCCCTGCGGGTCGACAAGATGACCCTTCTGGCGCTGGACGTCGTCCTGGACCTTCACCTACGAACGACAGTCCACGAGCGCTTACCGGCTGTCCGGATGGTCACGACACCCGTCGAGCGCCTGCAGGCCCGGGCCCGACGGCTTCGGGCGCTCCTCTTGCGGGCCGTGGGCTCCGTCGAGGGCCTGACTGTGGAGGTCGTCCCCGATACGGCCTACGCCGGAGGCGGCCTGGCGCCCGTCGCCGAGGTCCCGTCGGTCGCTGTGTCGATTCGGTCGCCGATGGCCCATCGGTGGGCCGAGGCCCTCCGGACCGGCGACCCGCCCGTCATCGCCCGCGTCGAGGGGGGCCGTTTGATTTGTAACGTCCATACCGTCGAGCCCCGCCAGGTCCCCGTCCTGGCCCGCCGCCTGGCGGCGGCGATCAAGGACAATCAGACAGTAGGGCAATAGCCGGGAGGGCCACGGCAAGGAACGACGGGACGGGCCACCCTGGGGAGCCGACGCGCAGGCGTCCCCACCTGTCTTAAGCCCCGCCCGCCAGAGCGGGGTCCCCAGTCCCGGAAACGAGATACGTCCCCTCCCAAGACCCGTCTCTACGAGGCTTCAATGGGGCCGGGACCCTTCAGTCACGGAAACTTACTCCTCCAATATACGGGGTCGTGAGGTAATAGCGCTTCAACGGGGCCGTGACCTTCCAGTCACGGAAACGCCTATTAACGTGGCGGACGAGATTGCGTTTATAACGCTTCAACGGGGCCGTGACCTTTTAGTCACGGAAACACTATCCATCTAAGAGCTTACTCCGCCTCTTTCATTTAGCCAAACGGCGAGAGGTGGTCAAGGCCCATGAGATCCTTGCCTATGGAGATAGGCTGGACGTCTCGGTCCCGGGGACCCGGAGATGGCCTCCGGCCGAGCTTTCGAGCACGTCCTATGCGTCTACCCATGACCTCGCCGCTCGCCCCATGAGGCTTCAAGGGGCTTGACCTTGGAGCCCGGGCGGTCAGTCAAGGAGACCCGACCCAAGGCGGGGACTACACGATCAGTCCATGGCGCCGGCCGACCTTACGCCTCCGGCCGAGTGTCCGGATCCTACGGTCGGCCTGTTTATCGGCGGGCCCTAAATTAACGATAATTACGGAGTCCTCTCGGGTCTTCACGACTCGGCGTAGGGCTTCCTCCATGAGGACCCGCTCGGCCGGGGCCAAGTCGCATACAAACACGGAATATTGGAATGGGTCTCCGTATCCCATGAGCGTGCGATACGTCTTGCGCAACCGTTTCGGGTCGCGCACGTCATAACAGACGATATACCGATGCCGACTCATCGGGTCGTAAAAGGCCGGTAGGTAGCCAGTTCGCCTGTGATTGCGCGGGCCAATCATCGGGCTTGGATCTCGAGGATCCGCCTGTAACTGGCCTGGTAGCCGAAGAGCGGATGGCGCACCCGCGTGTCCATCCGGGCCTCATAGGCTTTGATGACACGGCGTCGAGTGGGGTCCTTGAGGGCACAGGCCGGACCCCGTCGGACGAAGTCATCTGAAGAGACGACGCGATTGTTCACCAGCCAGAGGACGACGGAATCCGCCACGATAGGTCGAAACTCTTCCATAAGGTCCAGGGCCAGGGACGGCCGGCCGGGCCAGGTAGAACAAGCGCGGGCCGTAGACGAACACATTCACCATGCGAGCTGGGATCCACTCTGGGCCTTCTGTATTAGGGACGGCGGCGGGAGCCGTCTCGCCCGTCAGGTCTGAGCTGGACAACACGGACCTCCTGTAAAGAAATTTAAAAATTTTATTCAGTAATGGGAGACCATTGGCCAGCCCCGAAATGGGCATCCGCCCCGATCGCCGGGAAAGGCAGACCGAGGGGTTCGGCGAAGGCTATCCGGAGCCAAAAACCGAGCCGCCGCGTCAGCCGCCATGAACGTCCGACGCCCGACGCCTGCCTGGGACGATACTGGTGGGCGAGCAGCGGGATGGCGACTCCGGATCCCCCGGGCCCCGGCACACGGCTCACGGCCTGAGGCCGCACACCCCCTAAACGTTCGATCCACTCGGCCACTTCCTCCTCGAAGGTCTTAGCTGGGTGACTTCGCCTGTGCCGAAGGGGCATCAGGAACGGTGTGGCACTTCGCCAGACCGCACTCTTGCCCCTGGGCGGGGGCGTCCGTCGGATTTCCTCCACGACCACCGTGATCGGATAAGTCGGGTCGCCGAGGTAAATACGTTCCACGCCGAGGAGGGCCTCCAACTCGTCGGTCCAGAGCCAGCCATCCGGAACGGCCACGATGAGACTCTCGACCCACAACGTCCCTTCCTTCAGTTGAGGGAGATAGTACAGATGCCGGTGGCCCTCCATGACGCTTCCGTCCTCTTCTCTCCCGGTTAAAACCCTGGAGTGGCCCCTACCCATGCTTCGATGCCGGCGGACGGCCTCTTCCCGAAAGGCCCGGGCGACCTGTACCAACGAAGCGACCGGAATGGGGATGCGGCGGCTCAGGCGGAATCGGACTTCGTAGACGGATTCCTGCTTGCGGGCCGGGGGAGCTGGCTTCCAGGCGGGGCGGATCTCGGAGACGACCCAGTCGGCCGGCAAGGCATATTCCACCCACCGAGTCCCGGAAGGCAGGGGCATTTTCTTCCGAATCAGGCTGTCCACGAGGTGGGGCGGATTGTACCGCGAGGCTTGGGTCTCCCGGATTGCTTGGGTCTTCCGGATTGCTCGGGTCTTCTGGGTTGCTTGGGTGTCCCGGATTTGCCAAAGGTCGGAAGCCTTGAAGTCCTCCGGCGTCGTCCACAAGACCCGGCGATAGATGAAGTTTCCGCCCCCCGGGTGCTTTTCACGGGGCTGGACGGCTTGCCAGCCGTCGGGAGGATGCGCCGGCGGGTTTTCTTTCAGGCTCAAACGGGCCCGGGACTCACTTCTCCCGAAGTAACGGATCCGTCCCAGTAATGTCCGGAGCAATTCTTTTTGCTCCGGCGACAGATCGACGTGAAACTTGAAACAGAAGGCGCCGCCTTCTGGGACAGCAAAGAAATCGTGGTGTAGGACCCGATCCGTCTTTCCCCCTTCGACGACCGGCTGATAATACCGGCATTCATGGAAAGACACCCGGGGTAACCAAAGCTCCGGGGGATCGGACCGGCCTAAGGTCTCGAGGAGGTCATCGAGTTGGGCCTCCGACGAGGGTTTGGGTCGCGCCGTGAACCAAGCGGCGGCCAATGCCCGCAGGAGTCGCCATGGCGAAGGCGGCCATTCGGGTCCCGCCATACCGAACTGAGCTTCGCCCCACGGGTGGGCGTGGTAGCGGCCCGAAAGCAGCTCGACGTGGATGACAGTCCCGGCCCTCATGGGGACGCCTCCATTTCCTCTTCGGCCCTTTCCTCACCTGGGCTGGGTACTTGTCGTTCCCGCCTTGGGGCTCGTCGTTCCTGCCCGCTAGGCTTGTAAGTGACCACTACGACGGGGCCTTGGTAGTAAGGGAAGTTCGTGTCGAGATTCTGCACGGACAGCGTTTGGCGGATGAGCTCATCGAAATTGAGCTGTTTTATCGACTGGGACATATCGGCCATGAGTTGATCCGGCGAGGTGTCTTCAGAGAATTCACGAAGCTCGGCCGGCTCCCGTTTTGGGTAACGAATCTCGACCTGCTCACATTTCAGGTAGCAGTCGGCTCGCAAGCGGAGGCTGGGCAGCGTCTGGCGGCTCCGGGGGTCAAAGGCGGGCCGATCGGCCAGGAAGGCGCCGACCTTCCAGAGGGCAAACTAGAAAAGAAACCGTTTTTGGTCCTCATTCAAGGACAAACTCTTTAGACCCAGAAGGTCTATCTCAAAGGTCGCCCGGATGTCCTTCGGGACGATTCGGCTTTTAACGGCAATGCTCTGGCCCTTATTGGCCCGTTCCTGCCTCGTGGCCCCGGGTTCGATAGTGTCCCACTTGACCATGCCGTAGTAGACTTCCGGGTCCTCCGCCAATTCGGCTTCCAGGCGGGCGTGCAGGAGGCGGGTTTGCCGGAGACCGACAAATTCCCATTGGACGAACTGAAAGCCGTGGAGCAGGGCGGCCGGGTCCAGGGTAAACACCAGGCCCTCCAACTTGTTTCGTTCCTCCAGGGACCAGCGGCTTCCACCTTGCTGAAGACCTATCTGGGCTTCTATCCGGCTTCTGAGATCTTCCTGATTATGGAGCTTCCCCTCCAGGACGTAGGAGGAGGCAATCCGATGGGGCTCGGTCAGATTTGTAGCCAGAAGGTGACCGTTGCCGTCCTGTACGACTATCAGGGGCAGACCCTGGAGGGCATCCACCCACACGCCGGGACTCTTCATGCAGACGGCCTCCAGGCGGTTGGCCATACTCTGTTCGCTCTCGACGAGGCACCAACGCTTGCCGTCCTTGTCCCGGTAGATACAGGGGCCGATGTCGGGAAATCCGGTCGGCTGTAGGAACCGGCCGTTGGCCAGTCCCAAGCGCGCCGTAATGACCCCATAGTCACTGGCGTAGAGTTCTTCGAACAAGTAGTTATTTATAAATTTCTTCATTTTTAAATTCAAGTATTAACCTTGTACCCAGAGACGCCGGGCCAGTTTCAGGGTGTCGCCCCTCGAGATGGGGACGAGGACGGCCAGGGCCATCCGTTCGGCCACATCGTCCGTGAGACAGGGCCGCACCGAGGCCACCGCCTTCCCCCGGGGCGGGGCTTCCGGGTCCTCCCAGGGCACGCCCTCGATTCGTAAGCGGCGGAGCGCTATGGCGACCGCCTGTTCTACCTGGGCCTTTCCGCCTGACGTGAGCAGTCGGGCCACCTGTCCGTCCCGAGGGGGCGTCGGTTCGGTCCAGGTTGAATGCCCAGATCAAGCCAAAGGCGGAGGACCGCATAGGCCGGCGACACGGCTCTCACAGGGATATCGACCGGCGGGGCCGGCGTCGAGGCCCTGTCGTTCCACCAGTCCATTAGGGCGAAGCAGGCGGTCCATCGGTGGACCTGGCGGATGTCGACCTCGCCGTGTAACAAGGCCATGACGTCGGCCAGCGGGGCGTAGCGGCGGGCATCCAGAGGCAAGCGGTCGAGTTCCGCGCCGGCGAGCCACCTGGACCAGAAGAGCGCCCGGAAGTCTGCCCCGGGGTCCCATCCAGACCATCGGGGGAGATGCGCCGGCGGTGGGTCCGGAAGCTTCCAGCGCCGGGCCGGCCAGTCGAACTGAAGGAGAAGGAGGTGGGCAAGGATCGGCCCCACGGCCCCGACCCCGAGGATCGAGCCGAGGGCACGGCCCAGACGACACGCCGGCTTCTCGCGAATATCTGGCTCCAAGACCTTCTCCCACAGGTGGACGGATAGCGGAGGGAGCGGCTTCGGCGGTGGGGCGTCTTTTTCCTGGCCTCGGTGCAAGACGAGGTCGCGATGGAGGTCCCAGAGCACTTCGAGTAAGTGCCGATAGGATTCGAGACCCAGTTCGTCTACGGCTCGGTTAATCGCAGCATCCAGGCGCGCGCAAGGCCCGCCGTCGGTCGGTGCGTCCGAACTGGTCCAGCCACCCCTCTTCGGCCAGCGGGTCCAGGATCTGCCGGAGCCGGCTGCTTTCCTCCCCGAAGTCACCGACGCGGGTCAAGCCGCGCGGGATGGCCTGGGCCAACCGTCTTCCCCCCTGGCTGGGTCGGCGCCCCTCGAGCACAAAGCGATGGAAGGTCGAGAAGGCCGCCGCGACCCCCCGGCCTACGACGGCGGCCCGGAACTCCGGGGCCGTGGCTGCGAAGCCGCGGTTCGAAAGCCGGGCGCGAAACTGCCGGATCTGCATCTGGAATTCTGCCCACGTGTGAGGGCGTTCGCGGGTCCATGTCGGCAAGTGAAGCTCGACATTCGACCACCGCCTTCCGCCCAGCTCGACCGTCGTACCTTCGAAAACGAAAGGAAAAGCGGGGTAGGATAGACGACCCCAGCGCAAACGCTGCAGGCTCCCTCGTAAGGCCATCGCTCCCCGCATAGCCAGCAGAAAACACCAAGGGGAGACAGGGGCATCCTTCTCCCGGTACCCCCTGGCCACCCCTGTGGCGTAGCGCTTCATCGACTCTGGGAAGAAGAGGTAGCCGCTTTCTAAGGTACGCTTCAGGGACGGCGTCCCCTCGGCAAAAGCGACCAAGCCAGGTCTGCTTCAGCCTCTTGGGCCGCTTTAGTCGCTTTGTCGAGCTGGGAGAAGTAGTTGCCGCTGCCTTCCTGACCGTAGCTGGGGAAGAGGGGATGGGGCTGGAGTTGGGGTTTTTCTTGAGGAGTCGAGGGCCGGGTTGGAGGGGGTTGAAATGGGGGCACGGCCACGGCTCTTGCAAAAAGCGCCAACTCCGGCTCTAACGCATCGTGAAATGCAGGAGTCCGGATCAAGAACGAACTTTCCTGGCAAGTCTCTTGGTTTCCTCTCTTTCCAGACATGCCGTGGTAGGGGCAAGGGAGGTTTCTGCCGCATTTCTGGCTTCGACGGGGCTTGAATTCTCGGGACACCTTCTGGGCCCACTCCAGCAAGCCGTCGCGCAGGCGTTCTTGGATAGATTCTTTTTGAATGTCTGGCATTTTCATCACTAGGTGATAGGCCTCATCCCACCAAAAGAGGGCATCCGGGTAAAGCTCGCCCAAGATGGCCATGATCCCGTACCCTTTGAGCAGGTCCCCTAAGGACCGGGGCGACACGCCTGTAAAAACGATTTCTCCCATCAGCTGGCCCTCCAGTCGGCGATTCGAATCAGAGCTTCGAGGTACGCTAAGCCAAAGGGCCCGTACTCGTCCAACAGCCGTTTCACCCGTCCCTGCCAGCTCCGCCAGTTCTGGGAAGGGAATAGTCTATCGACATTCAGTATTACGGGACCTCTCTCTGGGCCGCACGGAAGGGCTTCAGGGGGAATGCGGTCTCCGGTCCGGACGCCGCAGAGGTCCGTCGGGTCGGTCTCGTCCCAAGGCTCCGGCATGAGCCGGACTTTGCCATGGTGGGCCAGGATAAGGAACGCCGCCAGGTCGTCGTCCGGAACGCATTCCAGAAAGGCCAAAAGAGAGGCCAGTTCGTGGCGGAAGCCGGCCGGAGGTCCACCCCGGCCGTTGCTCTTTGCATACAGGACGCCGTCCTTGGGGTGGCCCTGATCGGGTTTTCCGGATTTCCGGAGCATCTCCTTGAAAGGGTTGCCTCCATTGGCCGTTCTCCTCCCGTTGGAGAGCCTTTCCGACGTCGTGCCATCGGGCCGCCAAGACAAGGGATTGGCGGGGTCGGTCAGGCAGTCGCAGGGCCTGAGCCAACGATTCGGCTTCCTGGGCGGCGGCCTCCAAATGCGGCTTCAGCTCCATCCATCCTCTGGAAAAGCTTCGGGGATCCTCTGCGAGAGCTTGGGGACCGACCAGTCGGTCGTCGATTATTTCTTGGACCGACCCCATGCCCGTATCCGTCATCCGGACCCATGCGCGAACCTGACGTCCGTCTTCCTCCACTCGGTCCACGATGAAGTCGGGACGCCTGTCGCGAGCCTCCGGGTCCCAACCTGTCGCTTCGTTATAACAGCCGTAGGTCCAGTCCACCATGACCGTATCGCCCGGTTGGATCTCGCCGCCACGGGCTTGGCGCCAGGCAGACCCCTGCTGGCGGCCGGTCGCAGGCGTTAAAATCCACACTTTCTTATCCCGGAAAGCCGCCCGTGCCTCGTAAAAGGGGACCGGGCACAACTCGTCGGGGTGAATCGCGACCTGTTCGTCGACCTCCCGACCGTCTTGGGGGATGCGCCGCCAGAGGAGGTATGCATCGACGTCCCGATCGGCGCCCCGCACGAAAGCGCTCACGTCGGTATAGCCTCCGGACAAGTCGAGGTCTGTGCCGAAGAGCTCATCAAGGTCAAAGCACCGCAGCACGGGGCCTTCGATAGGGAGGGAAACGTTCAACCGAGCGAGGTTCTCGGGCGACGCACAGCCGCCGCATTGATTCATTAGCTCTTTCAGC
>JANXAA010000008.1 GCA_025061865.1 Acidobacteriota bacterium
CCCACCCATAGGACGCTCCGAAGAGTCCGAGCATGAGAATACTGAATCCGATGAGGAAAACCAGTCCATGGTCGTTCATGCGCATGGGTTACCTCCCTGGTTCGAATCCGAGTTTGAAGTCCCGGGGGGGCAGCCGGACAGAGGGGACGGACGCCTCATGACGAACCGAACTCAGCCACCTCCGGCGAGTCCGGCATGGTGTGGACGTGCTGAAAGTGTAGGTCTATGACCTGCTCGGCCGTGACGTCCGGGCCACACCGCCCGAAGATGAAGTCCAGGACCAGGCGGTGCTTGGGACCCTTTCCAAAGAGCTGGGGTTCTCGACCCATGTACAGCCGTTGACGATAAAAGGCCCAGAGGGGAAGACATAGACGCTCTAGGGTATCGACCAAATAGCGATTCCGGCTGAGGGACCAAACCCGACGGTGGAAGGCAGCATGGACTTCGTGATACTCCAGGAGATCGCCTTTCTCACCTGCCGTGACGAGACGATCCAAGAGGTCCTGAAGTTCAGGCTCATCAGCCGGTGTTGCGTACTGATGAGCAAGTTGGAGGGCCAGGACCTCCAGGGGGCGTCGGACGGCCAAGACCTGGCGGATGTCCTCTTCCGAGAGGTCCGTGACGACGGTGCCCCGATGGGGGATGTGGACGACGAGGCCTCGCTGTTCCAAGATGCGAAGGGCCTCGCGCACAGGAGTCTGGGAGATGGCCAGCTTTTGGGCGATGTGGAGTTCCTTGATAGGTTGGCCGGGTCGGAGTTCTTGACGAAGGATCCACTGTTGGATGAGTTCAGCGATTTGCCAGGCGAGGGTTTTGCGTTCGAGGCGACCCACGGCTCCCTCCTATCAATTATCGATAATACAGAAATTGGGGTGGCCTGTCAAGAACCCCGGCTCGGGGGTGATACCCGCGACTTCCTCGGACACCTGCATGACTGCGGGCGTCCGGGTTGCAGACCGGAGGTCGAAAGCATCCAAGGGAACATCCACCCCCTTCGAGGAACTTTGAGCTCAGGAAGCCTGCCTGAAGGCCAGAGCGCTCAGGCTTCTTGAAACTTAGTGTCGCCTTTTGGTCCAGAATCATTTGCCGAGAAACGGATTGACCGGATATGATCGGCCAGCGGATCTTGACTCTGCAGTCGATGTCTGATGGACCGACGCCGTTGGGGATGGACGCTTCTGATTTACACGGTCTTGACCCTCCTCTACACGATGCCCCTACCCTTTCAACTCCGGAGCCACCTCCTTAAGGAGGGCGATGCTGCTCTGGCGGCCTGGACGGTCGGCTGGAATGCTTATCAAATCTGGCACGACCCCCGACACATTTACCAGGCCCCGATCCTCTACCCGCATCGCTATAGCCTGGCCTTTGCCGAGAACCTCATCCTGCCCAGCGTCGTCGTATCGCCCCTCTACATCCTTACGCAGGACCCCATCCTGACGACGAACCTGCTTCTCTTAGCCACTTTCGTGGTGACAGGCCTCAGTGGTTTCCGATTGGCTTACGAACTCAGCGGTCACTACTGGGGAAGCCTGTTGGCCGGATTCCTGATGGCCTTCAACGGCTTTCGCTTCGGCCACGCCCCCCGGCTTCAGCTCCTGATGGGTTTTTGGATCCCCCTGGCCCTGTACTTCCTTGTCCGATGCCTCCGGACGGGCCGCTTCTCGGCATGGGTCGGCCTCGTCGGGGCTTGGGTCGGTCAATGGCTCTCGTGTATATACTTTGGCGTCTTCCTGACAATCGCGCTGACCGTCTTAATGCCCGTCTCGCTGCTCCTGTACTGGAGGCAAACGACCTGGCGGCTGAGCGTCCGGCGGCTGGCAGGCTGGGTCGGGATCGCCGGGGCCGGGGCGTCGGTCGTGGCAGTCGTCTTACGACCCTACTGGGTCGTCCACCAGACCCATCGGGTCGCCGCCTCGGCCGACGAGATCGCCCGCTACTCGGCCAGTTGGGCCAACTACTGGCCCCTCTCGGGCTGGCCCTTCCCCATACCCGAGGGATGGGGCGTGCGGGACCCCTACTTTGTAGCCTCCCTAGCGGCCTACATGCTTTTTCCCCTGGCTCTGCGGGGCTGGACCCGTTGGCACTGGGTCCCGGCGACTGTCGGGGCTGTCGCACTGTTCGCGTCCTTTGGGAGTCAGAATCCAGTCTATATGGCCTTATACGACGTCCTGCCGATTTTGGGGGCCACGCGAGCGCCGAGCCGATGGTCCTACTTGGTCATCGTCGCCGTCAGTGTCCTGGCGGCCACAGGCGCCCGTGTCTTAGCGGAATGGACCCGGTGGGGGTGGCGTTTAGTCCTGGGCGGGCTCATCGGCGTCTTGGCCCTGGGGTCGGCCTGGTACGGACCCCTGACGACGGAATCGAGCTGGGCCCGAGTGCCGGCCGTCTATCGCTGGCTGGCGAAGGCCTCGCCCGGACCCGTCTTAGAGCTTCCGGCGTGGGATCACCTCATCGTATGGCTCCGGTACCACTTTTACACCGTCATCCATCGGCATCCCACCATTTACGGCGTCGTGAGCTATCCGCCCGAAAGCGTTTTCTTGATGGTCCGGATGGCCGGCGAGTGGCCAGGGGTCCCGAGCTGGTTTGTCCTGAAAGAGTTGGGCTTTCGTTACGTCATCATCCATCGACTCCACCTCGTCGGGACGCCGTCCCATGAAGAGCTACTCCGAAGCCTGGCACCTTTCCAGGGATGGATTCAGTCCGCCTTTGAGGTCGAGGACAGTACGGTCTTGGTCTTGAACACGGAAGCCTTGGCCCGGGACTTGCCGGATTCAGGTCAATCCCTGGGTCGCTGGACCTGGGACCCCTCGTGGAGGTTGGCCTTCAACGACCGGCCAGATGACTCCGGAGACGTCCTCCTCGATGGGAATCCTGACACGGTTTGGTACGGCCCCTGGGATCCCCATACGACGTCCCTAACATTGGACCTCGGACGGCCCCATCGGGTCCATGCCATAGCCGTTCTCGGAGAGCGCCGAGACCGGACCCCCTTCTATTTCGAGGGCTCCTTAGACGGGCAGTCTTGGCAATCGATCCCGGCCGTCCCGGACGGCCTATGGCTGAACATCCCCCGGCTTCGGCAGAGCCCCCGGAAGGTTTACATCTTTCCGCCCTATCGATCCTGGCGGTACCTGCGGATTTATCGAGCGCCGTCGGACGCCCGTCGGGTCACCCTGCGGGACATCGCCGTGGCCATCGCAGAACCCTGAGGAAAAGGAATGGGGGACGGGAAATTGCGAATGAGCGATGGGGAAAGCCTTGGGGATACGACTCAGCTCGCGTTCCGCATCTGCTATCTCATCCCCATTCAGACCGCCTCCCGAGACGGGGTCGGCACCCCTCAGGTCGGGCCCGGCTGTGGTGGAGATCCACCAGGACCGGTTCTGACTTTGGTGGATTTCAACCATCGGTCAGCGAGGAACGTCTCGGCGAGTCTCTTGGATGCCGATTGCACGGACTTCCCTTCTGCGGCACGGCGTTTGCATTTACAATAGGTCGTTAACTTAGGACATGGAGTCTGGCGGCGGGCACGGGTTCCCCTGTATCTACCACCCCGTCGACCCCGTTCGGGTGGGCGGGGTGGGGAGGACCTCACGCGAATGTTTGCAGTACCCACCACCCATTATCGACCAACTCCTTTATTCCAGGGCGGTCGGGTCCGAGTGCGTAAGCTTGGGACCTGGCCGCCCCCAGGATTCTTGAGGGTCGCGGCAATGCTGGAGACCCCCACAGGAGGTGCCCTAATGAAGAGTGTGACGGCAGGCCATCAGAAGCCCCACAGTCTGGCCGCTAGCGTCGGCCGATGGGGCCTGCGGATCGGGCTTTTGTTTCTCGGATGGGCTCGGATTCTGAGTTTGGGGAGCCAGGTCGCTTACGGTCAAGCCCGCACGGGGAGCATCGCAGGGACCGTTACAGACCCCGAAGGACGACCCCTGCCCGGCGTGACGGTCACGTTAACCTCTGCGACGGCCGGACGGTGGACTCTCCAGACGGACGCTTCCGGTCAGTTCCGCTTCCCCAGCCTGCCCCCTGCGGAGGACTACGTCCTTCAGTTCGATTTAGCGGGCTTCCGGCCCGTCGTACGGACCGACGTTGAGGTCCAGGTCGGCATGAACCTGCGGGTCGACGTCCAGATGGCGCCCGGCGCTGAAGCGGCCATCGTCGTCCGGGGCCAAGTCCCGATGGTCGACGTCAAGAAGGCCGAGGTGGTGACCCACTGTCCCGACGAAGTCCTCCAGGACCTACCGGTCGCCCGGGACCCGTGGTTTGTGCTATCGATGGCACCGGGCGTGCTGATCGAGACCGAGCGGCTGGACGGGGGCTCTGAAGCCGCCCGGCAATCCGAATTCGTCGCCCGGGGCGCCGACTGGCATGACAATCAGTGGTACCTGGACGGTGTTCCCGTCACAGACGTAGCCGTCCCCGGCACCAGCCCGACCTATTTCGACTTCGACACCGTCGAGGAGCTTCAGGTGTCGACGGGCGCCGCCGACGTGGAGATCTTCACAGGCGGCGTGACGGTCAACTTCGTGACCCGTCGGGGGCAGAACCGATTATCGGCGGGCGGCCGATTTCTCTGGGCCAACGACCGGTTCCAGGGCCAGAACGTCTCGGAGGACGACGAGCGGCTTGTACCCGGCCTCCAGAGTGACCGCGTCGACGACATGAAGGACTACGGCTTTCAGGTCGGGGGAGCACCGACCCGAGACCGACTGTGGCTATGGGCTGGCTACGGCGCCTGGGACTACGACTTGCGAGTCCCCACCGTGGAAGTCGGTGAAGGCGAGGACGATCCGGATCCATCGGTGGCGGAGGAATTCACGGCCCAATTCCAAGACGACCGCCGCCGTCTGGATTACCTAACGGTCAAGGCCAATGCCCGCTGGGGGTCTCACATGCTGGAGGCCCTCTTTTGGGGGTCTCGGGGCCATCGGCGGGGCATGGAGGCTGAATTCGAGCGGCCGCCCGAGACGACATACGATCAAAAAGAGCAAATGCCTCTATGGAAACTCCAGGATGAATGGGTGTGGAAGGACCGACTCCTTCTCTCCGGCAAGTTGGGCGTCTTCACCAGCCAAGACCGCCGGATTCCCCAGGGCGGGACGGACCGGCCGGCTGTGTGGGACGCTGAGACGGGTATCTGGCACGACAGCTTCGCCTGGAGCGACGTACGCAATCGGGTATGGAATCTCGGCCTTCTCGGTGTGGTTTACGGCTTCCGTGGACTCCACGCCGATCAGGAGGTCAAGTTCGGAATCGAACTACGACACAGTCAAGTCCAGTGGAAAGAAGGCTGGGGCAACGGGATGGTCTATGCATATGAAGACCTGGCCGAACCTGCCGAGGGCGGCGAGGTCTGGTTGGTCCGGGAAGGGCATGTTCGGGTCCTGCATCGGCGGTGGAGTCTATTCGGGCAGGACACGCTGGCATGGAAACGCCTAATCGTGACCCTGGGCCTTCGATGGGACATACAGACCCTCGGTTTCCTGGCAGCCTCGGCTCCAGCTCATCCCTTACGGCCGGACTGGCTCCCTGGGGGCTCGACCCCTGCCCAGACGCTTTTCACCTGGTCTACGGTGTCCCCCCGTTTGAGCTTGAGCTACGACCTGACGGGGAACCGGACGACCTTCCTGAAAGCTTCCGGGGCCCTGTATCCGTCGGCCCTGGGCATCCAGGAAGCCTTATCCCTGGCCCCGACGGGTCGTCGGGAACTGCGCTTTGAGTGGTCTGGTGACTCTAATGGAAATGGCGTCCCCGACCCGGATGAGGTCGACTGGGAGATGCCGGTCTTTTGGGACCACCGGCCGGGCGACCCCAATCGAAATGTCCACGCCGTCGCCTCGGACTATCGCTCGCCGAAGACCCTGGAATTCACCGTCGGCCTGGAGGGGAGCCTGGGAGACCATTGGACCGTCGGGAGCACAGTCTTCTACCGGCGGGCTTGGGATTATGTCTGGGCATTCCCTTACGACCCCGAGGGACGGATAACGGCTGACCAGATCTACGACTGCTGGGTCGAGGCGGGACGAATCCCGGCGGAATGGGGGAGCTGGCCCTATTACTACTGTACCCTGGACAAGCCTGCCGGTGTCCTCTGGAGCAACCGACCGGACTTCCATACGCGCTACCGGGGCTTGGAATTCCGGGTGACGCGTCGGATGGCCGGCCGCTGGATGGCCTTCGGCTCCTTGACCCTCCAGGACACGACCCAGTTCATGGAGGGCCGCCGGGCTTACGTAGACCCGACTAATGTGGATCAACTCGACCGGGGGCCCTATTTCGTGACGGGCTGGGAAATCGACGACCTGCGATACGTCCGCTGGCTTCTTAAAATCGGCGGTATGCTCCAATTGCCGTGGGGGTTCACCCTCGCGGGTACCCTCTTGGCTCGAGAGGGGGACCCCTACCTGTCCGTATACCGAGTAGACCGGATTTCCAACGGCTGGGGTCGTACGGTCGATGTCATTACCGACCCGGTCGACCGGCGGCGGATGCCGGTGTTCTGGATTGCCCACATGCGCTTGGAAAAACGATTTCGACTGGGTGCCTTGGGACGCCTGGACGTGGTCGCCGAAGCCTTCAACCTGTTCAATCGGGCTATCGCCACGAGTGTATTTGGTCTTGCCAACGTGCCCGAGCTTTACGGGAAATACGTGGAAATCATCTCTCCCCGGATCTTCCGGTTCGGCCTGCGGTACGCCCTATAATCCGTCAGGTGGGCAGTTAGGGGCAGGTCAGCCATGGAGAGAGACAACCCTTCTCGGGGTTACCCAAAGAAAATTGCGAACGTCTATCTATCCCGACACCGTGGTGCCCACGGTCGATGGGTACCCCGATGCGGGCCATGACAGGGTCGCCTTTATGTCTTATCGACCCAGAGATGGATTTCACGACAGGGCATCGACCTTGTGAGGGGGCACGATGCCGTACTTGCGGACTCGGTAGCGGAGGGTCTCCCGAGTCAGGCCGAGCTTGCGGGCAGCGGCCGATAGGTTCCCGCCCGTTATGGCCAAGGCCCGTTGGATCAGGCGCCTCTCGATTTGTTGAATGTTCCATTCGTCATCGGCCCAGGCCCTGAGGCCCAGGTCCTCAGGGCCTGATGGGACCGGGACTCGACCCAGACCCAGGAGGTCTAGGTCGATGGCCTCTCCCTCGGCGGTCAGGACGGCCCGTTCGATGACGTGGGCCAGCTCCCGGACGTTCCCCGGCCAGGGATAACGAAGCAGGGCGTCCATGGCCGCCGGGGTCAGATTTTTAGGGCCTGTCCGGTATTTCTTCGTGAAGCGGTCTAAGAAGTACTCAGCTAGTAAGCGAATGTCGTCACCCCGGGCCCGTAGGGGCGGGAGTTCGATAGTGAAGACCTTCAGTCGGTAAAAGAGGTCGGACCGGAAAGTCCCCTCCCGCACGGCTCTCTCCAGGTCCCGGTTCGTCGCCGCGATGATGCGAATGTGGGCCGTCCGTTCGGAGACGCCCCCGACCCGGCGAAACCGCTTCTTTTCGATGAGTGTCAGGAGCTTGCCTTGCGTCTCCAGGGGGAGGTCGCCGACCTCGTTGAAGAAGAGGGTCCCGCCCTCGGCGATCTCGACCAAGCCGGCCTTAGACGACCGAGCATCGGTGAAGGCGCCCCGTTCATAGCCAAATAGCTCCGTCTCCAAGAGGGTCGGGGGTAGGACAGCACAATCGACCTCGACAAAGGGCTGGCGGGCCAGGGGACTCCGGCGATGGATCGTCCGGGCGACGAGGTCCTTACCCGTCCCCGTCTCACCGAGGATCAGGACCGTCGGGAGGTCGCCGGCACTCCCGACGTCGACCCGGCTGACCTTATCGATGAGGGACCAGACCCGCTGGAGGGCTGGGCTCTGACCGATGATCTCCCCACCTTCCGCCGTCTCCAGGGCCCGCGCCCGGTAATACGACAGCTCGTGCCGTAGACGGTCGGCCTCCAGGGCTCGCTCGAGGGCCATCCGCAGGACCTGCAGGTCTAAGGGCTTGCTCAGGAAGTCGACGGCACCTGCCTTCATCGCCTCGACAGCGGTCTCGATGGAACCGTAAGCCGTAATCACGATCACGAGAACGGAAGGGTCAAAAGCCCGAATCTGCCGAAGGGCCGTTAGACCGTCCATCTCCTGGAACTTCAGGTCCAGTAGGACGATGTCCGGTCGCCGTTCCATCACGCGGCGGACGCCTTCCTCGGCCCGAGTCGTGACCTCAACCTCGTACCCGGCCTGGGTCAACGACCGGGCCAGGGACTTGGCCATCACGAATTCGTCATCGACGATGAGGACCCGAGTCATCATCGCCCTCGCCGGGGAGGTAGACCGTCACGGTCGTGCCGACCCCTTCTTGACTCACGATGTTTATCGTGCCCCCGTGGGCTTCGACGACCCTCTTGGCCATGGGCAAACCCATCCCGACGCCATCGGGTTTCGTCGTAAAGTAGGGCTCGAAGGCCCGTCGCCGGACTTCTTCGCTCATGCCGACGCCCGTATCCTGGACGACGATGAGGACGCCCCCTCCCGGCGTCGGCGAGGAGGCGACCCGAATCGTCCCGCCCGGCCGGGAGGCATCGACGGCATTGACGACTAGGGCGATCAAGGCCTGCTCCGTCTGTTCCCAATCCAGGTATCGGGGGGGAAGCGATTCATCGAGGTCCAGCACCCAGCGCAGGCCCTTGGCCGCCCCCTTCGGCCGGAGGCAGGCGACGACTTCTCGGAGCAACGAGTTGACGTCTCCCCGACTGGGCCGAAGGACGACGGGACGGGTCAGGTCCAGCAAATGGCGGGTCCAACGCTCGAGCCGGTCCACGACTTGGATGATGTCCTGGAAGCCCTCCCGGACCGACCCCACGTCTCCACGCTCCAAGTCCTCCAGGCCGACTTGGGCGGCCGACCGGATGCTGGCCAGGGGATTTCGGATGTTATGGGCGACATACGACGAAAGCTCTCCGACGGCAGCCCATCGCTCCGACCGGACCAGCCGTTCCTGAATCGCCTGAAGGGACGCGGCCATGCGATTGATGGCCGCGGCCAACTCACCGAGCTCGTCTGACGTCTGGACCGGGACCCGATGGGTGAGGTCACCCGTACTGATGACTTCCGTCGAACGCCCGATCGCTTGGATCGGCCGGATCAGCCACCGCTGAATCCCCCGAAACAAGACGAGCCCCTGGCCGATGCAGGCTACGATGGCCACCACCGTCAGCAACTGGACCCACCGATGCCGCCAGAGAGCCCGCTCCATCGACCGGGCGGCTTGGGTCTCATAAAAGGTCTTCAGTCGCCCAAGTTGGGCTTCCAGGCGGGGAAAGAGGACCTGTTCGAAGTCCTGCTCAATCTTCTCTCGGGCCGGACCGACCCGGCCAGACCGCAGGTCGGCGACGACCCGCAAGCCCAGGTCCGTGATAGCTCGGTAGGTCCCATAAAGGGCATCGATCCCTTCGGTGGCCGGAGGGGCGGAATTCCATCGCCGCATGTCCGTCATGAGGGTCTCGACCTCAGCTCGTATAAGGTCTATCTCCTCGCCGGCATCCGGGTCCAGGGTCACGAAGGCGTCCAGGATTTCCTTGACTTGCCGGAGGATGGTCCCCCGGAGGCGTTCGGCCTGCTGGGCATGGGCCCAGGCGGCCCGTTGTTCTTCGAAGGCAGCCCGCCAGCTTTGAGCACTCCATCCGGCGACAGTCCCGACGACGCCGAGAGCCGCCAGGAGGGCCAGATAGTTAATATATAACTTATTTTTTATTTTCATATTCAAGACACCGACGTAAGACACGGGCTACAGGATAAGGCAGCGTATCCTCAAGTCCAATGGAAACGGTCCCCCCTGAGGACCACCCCACCCGTCTATCGGCCGACCTGCCCCGTCCCCTTCATTGGGTCGGGTCGGCGGCCGAGGCGACATAGGCGACGGCGGCGACCTCGATGTCCGCACCCCGCGGGAGGTCAGCGACGGCGACGGTCACCCGGGCCGGCGGATGGGCCCCTACATAGCGAGCATACACCTGGTTGACTCGCGGGAAGAGGCCCATGTCCTTAATGTAGATCGTCACCTGAACGAGGTCTTCCAGACTTCCGCCGGCCGCCTCGAGGACGGCCCGCAAGTTTTCCATGACCCGCTCGGTTTGCTCCTCGATGGAACCGCCGACCCCCTGCTGGGTGGTCGGGTCGATGGCGATCTGACCGGACAGAAATAGCCAGGGACCGACCTGAATGGCCTGGCTATAAGGCCCGACGGGGGCGGGCGCCTTATCCGTGTAGATGACCTTTTTCTGAGGCATCAGGACCTCCGGGACGGCCATTCGGCCATTGGGCAATTCGGTAGATAGGGAAGTATAGGCTTCTGGTACGCATTCCCGAGATGACGGATTCCCGCATTAAGGGTGTTCATCTCGATAGCGGCATATCTGGTCGAACTGGCACAGCCGGCAGGGCGGGCCGGGCCGGACCTCAAAACGACCCGTCGAGATGCCCTGGACGACAGCTCGCACGAGGGTCTCGACGTCCTCGGCCAGACGGGCCGCCGCGTCGGGGGTAAGCCGCCATCGGTCGGCATAATCTCGGATCCAGCTTAGGAGGGTCCGGACCGGGCCGGCGGCCGGAAGCCAGACGAGGCGAGCCGTGATAGCCGACGGCGGATGGCTCGCGACGGGTAGGCTACGGCCGTGGGCCAACATCCAGACGTAGAACGCCAACTGGAAGAGGTATTCGTAGCCTTGCTCGCCGCTACGCTGGTGTAGTGTGCTTTCTGACCATCGAGCGTTCAAGTTAAGGTCGTGGAATTTCCGACTCCATTTGTAATCAGCGACCTCGACGATGAGACCGGGGCTCTGGTCTTCTGTCGTCGGTTTCCGGTCATTCATGACAAAGCGGACCCGGTCCATTCGGCCCCGGATACGGACGGGATGGGGCACGTCCGGCGAGTCCCATGGAAACTCGACGGTGTGCTCGAGCCAGACGTCAGCGTCTGAGGTCAGCCATTCTTGGATTTCAGACTCGATGAAGGCCAGGAGACTCGTCCGGATGTACGATCGGCGCCATTCCCAGAATCGGGGCAGTCCGACGGGCTGGGTTTGCCGCCAAGCCCGCTCGAAACGCTCAAACCACTTGCGGAGGAGGCCCATCAGCGCTTTCGGGGTCTTCGGCCGACGTTGGAGGATTTCCTGGAAAGCATGCTGGAGAAATCGGTGGACGAAGGTCCCCTCGGCGGCTGGGGCCGGTTGGAATTGGATATACGGAAAGGGCGGCTCGTCCAGTTGGAAGAACTGCTTCCAGAGGGTTCGGCTCGGACACCGGAGGTACTCGACGCAGAGGCTTGGGCTGATACCGCGTTCGGTGAGCCAGGCCGTCACGTAGGGACTGGGCGTCTCGACTCGGCCCGGCCGTCCCGTCAGCCGGGGCGGCGGCGGTGCGTACCAAGTCTGAAAGTCGATGGGGTGGACCATCGTCCAAGCCCGCTGGCGGACCCACTCGTCCAAGCGGAGGCGGGGATTGCGGGGGACCCGCCGTTCTTCGAGGGGAAGGACGGGCCGGAGCAGGCGCTCGAGGTCGTTCAGGAACTGGGAACGCAGGCAGGGCTGACCGCTGTGGCGGGTCCGAGCCCAGGACAGTTCCAGGCCCTTTCGGGCGGATTGGACGAGACCGTAAAACAGGGCTCGGTCTTCGTGATACTGCTCTTGGGGGATCGACAGCCAGGGGTTTACGTTCCGGAGGCTCCGCCGGAGGTCCTCCGGCAGGAAGGGGTCCTCCTGAATTTTCTGAGGGAATTGACCCTCCTCGAGGCCCAGGGCTAAGACCCACTGGAAGGAGAGGCCCCGCAAGGCTAAGACGTCTAAGACCCACACGCCGTCGGGCCGAAACGGCGGAAGGGGCCGGGTCGTCCGGGCCAGAGCATAAGCCAGGGCTCGGTAGAATCGGTCGACGGGGATTTCCCAGGGACCGGGGACAGAGGACGGGGGACCGGCCCCCGGGCCTCCCGTCTCTGGTCTCCCATCGGCCTCATCCAAGTGGGCCAGGTCTTGAAGGTAGCGTCGAAAGCGTTCCCACAGCTGGCGACCCTCGTCATCCGCTTGGGCGGCTTCCACGCGCGTCCAGGCCTCGAGGAAAGCGAGGAACCAGTCAGCATACGCCCGCCACGTGGCCCGTGGGGGAACCTGGCGGACGACGTCGAAAAACTGCTGAATGGCTCGTCGGAACCGCTCACATTGTTCGAGAGTCATCCGGACGCCGTGGAAAGTCGGGGGGTATAGGCGGGGCCCCTCATCGTCCGACGACCGGGGTCCGGGGACTGGGGGTCGGGGCTCCGGTCCTCCCCGAAAGGCTCGCCAGAGGGTTTCCCAGTCAGCCGACCCGCGCGTGATGCCCCAACGCTCGGCCAGGGCCTGCCAAAGGGCCACTTCTCGGGGGTCGTCGACACCGAGGCGGTCGAGCCGGAACAGGGGGTGACGAAGGACGCCCAAGAGATGGACTCGGAACCAGTCGGACCGGAAGCCGTCGACGAGGTTTTGGAGCCATTGGACGACCGGATGAGACCGGGCCGGCAGGGCCCGGACGATGTTGAAGGGCACGTGGAACCGTTCCAGGACGTCCAACAAGACGGGGGCTTCCTCATTCCAGGACCGGACGACGACAGCGACCTCCGACGGGGGCACGCCCTGCCGGAGATGGTGCAAGACCCGACCCGCCACGTGCTCCATCTCGTGGAGGCGGTCACTACAACTCCAGAGATACACATACAGGGGCTCCCGCAAGACGGACGGGGCCGCCGGCGTCGGGACTCGGCCCGTCTGGCCCCTATCTTCTTGTGGCTCCGCCCCAGAGGGCCGTAAGAACGGGGCCGTCGTAATTTCTTCAGCCCCGTCTACAAACAGACGGGCCGTCCGGAACCGCAAGTGCGTGTCGGGCCGAGGGGAGAGGGGCACGACCCTTTGGGCCCGCCCGTAGAAGGTCGCCTCAAAGGCCGACCGGACGTACTCGAAGGCCGGATGAAAGGCCCATCCGCCCGGCCGGGGGACGAGCGGGACGGCGAAGAAGAGCGTGACTCTCGCGTGAGCCGCTATCGCCTCGACGAGCCGACTGCTGAGGCCGGTAAACGAGAAAAATCCGTAAAAAGCGATATACTCCGGCAGGTTGAGCCGGTCCCGAGCCCGGCCGGTGTCCATCTCTGCCAAGACCTGAAGGGCTTTCTGGACACTGTCGATAGGGTCTTGCCAACCGAAGCGGGCCAGGGCCTGCTCGTAGAGGGTCCACACGTGACAAAGGTCTTGGAGACGGGTCTGGGTGATGGGGTCGGAGACGAGTTCGGGGTCGGCCTGCCAGGCCGTGACTTCTTCGAGGGAAAAACCGGCCTCCTTGAGTTCCTGGATAGCTTGCAGGAGGGACACCCCGACAGTGTAAGACTCAGCGAGCCGGTGGAACAACCGGAGCGGCCCACCCGCCCGAGCGGCACCCTGTAAGACTTGTTCAATGAGAAAGGCCCGAACGCCTTCCCCCGGGTCGGATTGGAAACCGGTCAGGCGCTCGGTTAAAAGACGGTAAAGCTGAGGTAGACTCAGGACCTGCAGGCCCAGCCGCTCCACGTCCGTCAGTCGGCGGACGGTCTGTTGCTTGAGATAGAGTTGTAGAGAGCCCGAAGGGACGACGACCCATAGAGTGCGCCACGGGCCGTCCGGTTCGGCCCTTCGCTCCCGAAGCCAGGCCAGGAGCCGCTCCTCCAGCTCGGGATAAAAGCCGCCGACGTAGACGGTCTCTAGGGCCACGGACGACCCCCGAATTCGGCCATTCAGGAATTCGGCAGAGGGGCAGATAGGTAGATGGGAAAAGAGAGGCAACCCTGGGAGCCGCCCTTGCGGGGCGCGACCGCAGAGATGGGATTGGGCCATCCTCTAGAGTCGGCTGTCGTTCCCACGGGGGGTTGTAGCTTACGGTCACCGTCCCCGGCTGCATCAGGGTGTAGGGGGCTGACCTGATTTCGGGAGCCCCCAAGGAGTGCTCCTACTCTCCTATCTGCCCATTTACCGATCTGCTTACCGCCCTACCCTTTTGCCATGTCTTTTCCTATCATTAAGACACCTTCCTGTCAATCGAGGGTGTCATGCCACAAACCAGCTACCGAGTCGAACCCGACCGGATCCGGGCCTTTCTGGCCGACCATCCCGACGTGCAACCCCTGGCGACCAACGAACGTATCGGAGAATCTTCCTTTTATGTTCCCATCGTGTACCGCCAGGATTCGAACGATCACGTCGTCTACTTTCAGGACCAGCCTTGGGAAGACGAAGCCGTCCAACGCCTCTTGGAGTGGGTCCTGGCCCTACGATTCTTCAGCCCCTATCCTCAAGCCATCGTCCACTTAGAAGGCCCGGCGGGGCCGGCCCTCGTCCAGGAAATGGTCAGCCTGCACCCGATCGTCGTCGCCAAGCTGGCGGCCATCATCGGAGTCATCCTGGCTGAGAGCGACCAGCCGGAGGTCCTCGTCGCCATTGCCCGCAAGTGGATGGAGGAGCTCTTCGACCTCCAGTGGCCAGACCAGTGCACGACCCCTGAGGAAGAGGCTCAAGTCGACCGAAGCGTCATGCTCCTCAACTACCTGGTCGACAAGTACTTCTGGAACGAGGGCCGGTGGAAGTTCCATCCCCTTGAGTACATCCTCCTCCTAAGCGCCACCTTTGGGGATATGATTCGACTCCGGTACGGCGGGCAGTGGGTCCCGGGTAACCAGCCGACCGAGCACCGGGTTCGTTGTTTTGGGGTCATGAACGTCTATCCCCTCGAAGCCATCGTCGAAATGCTCCAGCAGGGCTCGAGGGCTTCCCTGTGGGACCGATATCGGCTCCTTCCCTTGGAGTGGGCGGCTTATCAACAGGGGGACAAAGACACCGAGGCACCGGGGTAGGTCTGCGACGTCGTGACGATGAACCTGGAGTGCAGGCCTCCCCGGCTGAGGATCGTCGGCCGGGGGATAGCGAGCGGCGGTCGGGAGGAGCGTGTGTGGCATGGACTATCCGCTGCTTGCCATTCGCTATCCTGGACCCTGCGTCACTTCCCACTCTGCCACTTTTTATCGAGCGGCCATAGCGTCAGGAACGCGGCCGGGGGACGACGGCATGGGTCACGATCCAAGAGATGACCTCGCCATACGCCGCAGGGCTTGGAGTTGGATATGGATCGGGATGGGCGTCCTGACGACGGGGGTCGGCCTGTTGCTGTGGATGTATCGTCCGAGACCTGCGGGAGCCCCCCGGCTCGGGCCCTCGGTGTCCAACTCAGCGACGGTGGCCCCCACGCCGGCGCCGGCCCCCGTCGAACACGAAATTACCTTGTTCTTCCCGGACGCCCGCAGTGAGCGGTTGGTCCCGGAAAAGCGACGGGTCCCGGCCCTGGACGATCAGGACTTGGCCCAGAAAGTCTTGGCGGCCCTCGTAGCGGGCCCCCAAAACCCGGACCTTCAGCCAGCCCTGCCGTCCGATACTCAGTGGTACCGGGTCGTCTTAGACGACCGTCACTATTGGATCATCGTGGACTTCACCGAATCCGTCCGGAAGGCCCATCCAGGCGGGTCGACCGCCGAGGTCATGAGCGTCTATGCCGTCGTCAATAGTCTGCTGGCCAATCTCAAGGCTTACCAGCGGGTCTGGCTTCTCATCGAACACCAAGCTCAGACCGTCTTTAAGTTCCACGTCTTTATTGGAGCTCCGCTCCCATTGAACACCGCCTTACAGGAGGGGAATGGATTGGCGGAGTGACAAGCAATTATCTTGGGCCCATGGACCGATGACCCATGAATAGCCGCATTGATGGACGTTCCCCCTTGCAAGTGCGACCGATCCAGATTCACGCCGCTTTCCTGCGGCAACCCCCGGGTTCCGCCTTTGTCGAGTGGGGCGGTACAAGAATCCTCGTCGCCGTCAGCCTGAAGACCGGGTCCCGGCCTTCCTGCAGGGAACGGGCCAGGGATGGGTCTCGGCCGACTACACGCTCCTGTCCCGCATGGGCGGAAGCCGAGTGACCCCAGCGTCGGACCGGGGGAGTGCCTCGGGGCGGGCCGTCGAGATCCGACGCCTAATCGGACGGAGCCTCCGGGCCGCCGTCGACCTATTTGCCCTCGGTGAGGTGACCGTCTGGGTCGACTGCGACGTCCTGGAAGCTGACGGGGGGACCCGCGTAGCGGCCATCACGGGGGGGTGGGTCGCCCTGGCCCTGGCCTTCGATCAGTGGGTCCGCCGAGGCGACCTCCCCCGATGGCCGATGGCGAATGTGGTCGCTGGCATCAGCATGGGCTTCCTTCGAGACCAGCTCTTCGTCGACCTCAACTATTTCGAGGACAGTCAGGCGACTGTGGACATCAACGTCGTGATGACGGCTACGGGCCACCTCGTCGAGCTTCAGGTCCTGGGCGAGCACGGTACGCTGGCGCCTTCCTCGATCGACACCGTGCTGAATACGGCATGGACAGTCTTAGGACCCATTTTCCAGCTTCAATATGAAGCCGTCGCTCCCCACCTGCGGCCCGACCACTTGGCCCAGGTCCGGTCCCTGCTCGTACTTCCGGAGAAACCACTGTAATTGGGTAATTCGGGAGTTCGGGAATCTGGCAGTGCGGTAGATGGGCAGGTGGACCGTGAGAGGTCAAAGGAAGACTTTATTCGCAATGTGCGACTCTTCACCTTCTTGGTTGCGATTCCATTCGGAAATCGGCGACAGGGGCCGACGGGGAATGTCGGTCGTGTCCCAGACGGGACGCCTGGGCTCTCTCCCATCGCCACACAGCAGGACGCTATCGTCATGGGTGGCTCCCGATGTCGATACCGGCGTGACGGCTGACCTCCCGGGTTTTAGACGCCGCCGGCAGCGGAGCGCCCGGAAAAGGGAGGCCAGCGGCGGGTGCCCTCTATTTCCTAACAGCCCATTGGCCGAAACGCCGAATTCCCGGACTGCCAGGCGCCCGAATTCCCGAACAGGGGGATCCCCCCATGCAGTGCCTTCGCATCGGCATCGCCACCCGGAATCC
>JANXAA010000090.1 GCA_025061865.1 Acidobacteriota bacterium
CGCCGACTCCCGTGAGGGGCTATCCATAAGCGGAACCGCCACAACCGTTGAAGAAGGGCCCAACCCGTGCTGGAGGTAATCGCATCGACTTGATCCTGAAGACGTTGAATCTCGCCTTTTAGGGTCTTTCGGTAAGACCGATAGGCGCGCGCCCAGTGAACCGACCGATGACGGTATTTCTTGGCTCGGCGCTCAGCCTTGATCCACAAAGTCAGAGCATTAACTAAAGCGCGATAAAGGCCTACAACTCCCACTTCGGCTTGCACCGATAGCCCTTTGTCTCCCCAACCGGCTGGACACGTGGCTTCAGGCGTCACGTACCCCAAAAAGGCGACCCAAGGATGACGAGCGTCGGCATTCGCAAGTGGCGTACGATGAACGGCGACCATAGCGTCTCGTAAAGGCTCCCCTAACCCAGGCAACCGTCGAATCAGGGCTTCAATCCATTCGGCTCCTACATGCTGAACACCCCAACGCTCTATGCCGACTAAGCGAGAGACTTCCCAGACGTCAAAGTTCGTGGGAACGGCAATAGGTCGATTACTCTTTCCATGATCTATCGAGTAGACTATCTGACCCAACCAGTAAGGGTAACACCGAGGATTCGGAAGAAAGAACAGGATATACCGCCGGCTCCGACGGACCATACTCCGAAGAAAGGCCTCTCGTACCCTCGGGGGAAGGGCTTCAACAGCCACCGTCGTAAATACCAGATCAAACTCAGGCAACCCCGGTGCCAAAACGTCCTCCACGTACAGGACCTGACTGGCTCCCTCAAGAAGTCGGCGGATAGACCCAAAGTCGACCTCCGAGTCCGTTACCAGCGTGACCCCATAGCGACCCGTCCGAGCCAGGGCTAAGCCCGTCCAGCCAGACCCCGGAGCGACTTCCAAGATCGAGCTCCCCTCGGGCAACCACCCTGCGACCCATCGGGCTAAGACCTCACCTAATGCCCGGGCCAACTCACTATCTTGCGGCGGATAGATCCATATCCACGACCGAGATTGAGCCATAGGGTCCACCCTCTTCCTTAGACTTAAAAGAGTGTTTAATCATAATAAGCAAACTAATGGGAGTTAACAAGTGTGGACCCCTGACTCGGCTACCGGACTAGCTCCGAAAAGGGGCTATGTTTATCTTTTATCTTTTATCTTAGGTCATAACCAGGGGACTCGCCACGACTGGTATGTGGACGATACGCCTGGGATGTACACTTACAGTCACGGTCATGTCAACTTACAAAAGGGCTTTCGAACCATTATGGCATATGCCGATAAGTACTTTGAGGCGGGTGTTTCTTGTCCTAGGATTTTATATTTCTCTAATTCAAACGTATTTTACGCCGGTGCTTCGACCGGCGTACCGCCGGGTACGAATATCTCATGCGCGGTCGGCAATCCTGCGAATCCGGACTGCGATGCTCATAACGCCCTCACGCTAACGAATACAGCCTCTTCGTAGCCCAATATCAAGTAGCTCGTGGAACTTTTATCGGCGTCTATCGGGATGGAGCGTGGAGACAAGAACGGCAACGGCCAGTGGCAAGGCTGTGGCGTCGACGGGTGTTTCTTCTTCGGGGGCAGCGGCTATGTGCCCCTTGCGAGCCGGTGGCTTCAAAAGATGGATATGTTACTCCTGAGTGAGTCGTTTAGTGGGGGATTCCGGGGACGTGGACGGTCATCGACGGCGGGACCGGCGGCGGGGCCGCGGCGACGTGGACGACGGGGAACCCATGTAATCGGTCCATCGGGGCGCCCTTTGCGAGTCCGTGGGCGATGGTCGATTCGGACTGTGCGGGGACGACCCCGACGCAGGACGAACAGCTCATCACCCCGTCGCTGAACGCCAGCAGTTGTGGGCAGGTGGTCTTGGAATTCAGCAATCAGTTCCGGTGGTGGAGCGGGGGTCCCGCCGAGGTGGCGGACGTGGACGTGAGCATCGACGGGGGCGGGACGTGGGCGAACGTGTTGCGGATGCAGGGGGCTTCGGACGGGCATCCGGCGCCCAACACGAAGGTCGTGAACCTGCCGCAGGCGGCGGGGCAGTCGAATGTGCGGATTCGGTTCCGCTACTACCACGGCAACTGGGATTGGTGGTGGGCCATCGACAATGTGAAGGTTCTATGCTACTGAGGGAATGGGGGTCGTTGGGATGAAGCCCCTTCAGTGGCCTCCTGGCTGAGGTAGAGAGGGGGCGTCTTGTGGTGACAGGTCATGACATCGACAATCGATACGACGATTGTCATACCGGCCTACAATGAGGAAAAGGGTTTAGCGGCTGTCTTGGAGGGCATCCAGCGGATCCAGACAGACTCGATGGAAGTCATCGTCGTCGACGACGGGTCGAAGGACGGGACCGCGCAAGTGGCCCGTCGCTACTCTTGCCGTCTTGTGGCCCATGAGGTCAATCGGGGGAAAGGAGCGGCCATCCGTACAGGTATAGCTGCCGCCCAGGGAAAGAAGGTCATTTTCATTGACGCGGACGGGACTTATCCCATCGACGCGATTCCTCGGATGATCCAGATTTTAGACGAGTGCGACATGGTCCTGGGCGTCCGTTCAGGAGGGCGTGAAAATATTCAATTTATCAATAAGACAGGAAACTATTTGATCCAGGTAGCCCTCCGTTTCCTTTATGGCTTCAAGGCCCAGGACCCTTTAACGGGCTTGTATGGAATTCACAAGGCCTACTTAGAAAGGATGCAACTGATCTCGACGGGCTTTGACATCGAGTCGGAAATTGCCTTGAAGGCTGCCCGTATGGGACTGAACGTTCGGACTCTTCCCATCGAATATCGTCCCCGCTTGGGTCAGACTAAACTCCGGCCTTGGCGGGACGGGTACCGCATCCTGCGAATCCTTCTAGCTTTCCTTCTACTATACAACCCGATGGTGGCGTTTATCCTGCCGGGTCTGGGATTCTTCAGCGTCGGTCTCATTCTGGCCGTTCTCCTAGCTTGGGGACCGGTCTGGGTGGGGCCGGCGGGGTTCGGCGTCCATACCATGATGTTTGCATTTGCCTTGACCTTGCTGGGCCTGCAGGTCCTCACCTTCGGGTTGATTATCGATCTTTACGCCGTTACTCACAGGCTCACTCGGCCGGCTCGGATCGCCCAATGGGTTCTGCGGCCCGCGTTCCGGAGGTCTTTGGCTATAGTCGGCCTCGGGTTGCTCGGGTCGGGCGTTGTCTGGGGATACCGTCTGGCGGCCCATTGGGCGGCGACGGGGTTTGGTCCTTTTACTCAGACGGCTCAGGCTGCTTCGGCTTCCTTTATCATTGTTCTTGGGGCACAGATTCTATTTTCCATAGGTGTTCTTTCCGTCTTCGCCAATGAAGCCCTGCGGCGAGGGATCCGGTGATGGACTGGCTGGCGACGTTGGCCTTCATAAGCGCCCACGGCGCCGCCCTCATCGTCCTGGCTACTCTGAGCTATGTCTTGGGTCGCCATCTTACTCGAGCCCTCCCCTACGCCTCTCCCTGGGAGGCCTTGGCTTGCTCGACGACCCTGGGCCTGGGCGTGTTAGCTCTTCTGATATTCCTGCTGGGCCTGCTGGGTCTGCTCTATGCCGGCGTCGTCGGAGTCGCGCTAGGTCTCCTGCAACTGGCTTGTTGGCCGACCTGGCATCGCCTCTGGAAAAGCATGGGGTCCCGGATGCGGTCTGTCTGGGCCGGAGTGCGTCAGCGGCCGGCCCGGGCCCTTTGGGGCATCTTAGCCCTGGGCGCCCTGGTGCCCATAGGACTTCTCCCCCTGTATCCACCGACGGCCTGGGACGCCACGATGTACCACCTCCCCTATGCCAAAATTTACGTTCAGCATCATCGAGTTATCCTGACGCCCTACCTCCGCTTTCCCGTCTTTCCTCAGGCCAACGAGATGCTTTTTACGCTGGCTCTCCTCTTGTACGACGACATCATGGCTCATCTAACGCAATTTTTGATGATGGTCCTCGCGGCGATCGGCCTATTGGCCTGGGGCCTGCGTTACTGTTCCACGAGCGTCGGTTTGTGGTCGGCCGCTCTATGGCTGGGGAATCCGATTGTCCTGTGGCTGGGCGGGTCGGGCTATATCGACATCGGCATGACGTTGTTTATTACGATGGCCCTCTATACTACCTGCAATTGGGTCTACGCCCAGGATAATCGGTGGCTCGTCCTAGCAGGCGTTTTCAGCGGTCTGGCGGCGGGCTCGAAGTATACGGCCCTATTCCCCATTGTCCTTTTAGGACTTGCGGTGCTTTACGTCAGTTTTCGAAGGCATTGCCTCTGGGCCTTTGTAGGGTGGGTCGGTGCCGTCGCTGTCGTCGCCGCTCCATGGTATATCCGTAATTTCCTTTATACGGGCAATCCGGTCTTTCCCTTTCTACCTCAGGTCTTTGGCTACAGCCTGTGGAGTCCTCAGGACTGGCAGGGGGCCACTCAAGAACGCCTGATCCACGGCCTCCCCAGGACTATAAAGTCTTTCATTGTCCTACCGTGGTATCTGACTTTCCGGCCGACCCTTTTCGTGCAGGAAGCCCCTTTATCGAAGGTTTACTTTTACCTCCTCCCGCTAATGGTCCTATGGGGCGTCGTCCACCCCTTTATTCGAAGTCTACTGATCTTTAGCGTTATATACTACGTCTTCTGGTTTCTGAGCGGCCAGATTCTGCGGTACCTCGTCCCTATCCTCCCGGCTTTGAGTCTGGTGGCGGCTGGGGCCCTTCAGCGGACTATGGCCTCCATACCCTGGGCCCGCCGTTGGACCGAGCATCCCAACCTCCAGGTCCTGGGCGTCATCGTCTGGATGGCCCAGGGCTGGCTTTATGCATGGCACCAGGTCCACCGACAAGGTTGGCCCCCGGCGACGCCGGCTCAACGGGACGCTTACTTAGCCAGCCGCCTGCCCGCATACCCGGCATACCAGCTTCTGAACAAGACGAAGGGGACCCATTACACGATATATGCCTTGTACGACTCGAATATGGCTTATTTCGCCGACGGTACCTTTATCGGTGACTGGTTCGGCCCAGGACGTTTCAGCCGGATTCTGGACAAGTTATCAGACCCAGCGGCCTTATCCCGAGAGCTCCGGTCGCTGGGCGCACAGTACTTCTTGGTCAACCGGTCCACAGCTTTTCTTCCCCTACCGCCGATAGAGGCCCTGAGCCGTCACGGCTTGCGTCTCATCTACGCTCGTTCGGGGGTTTGGCTCTTTGAACTTCGGGATCGGCCGATGGACCTGCGTACCAGTGGGGAGTACCTGACAAATCCAGACTTTGAAGCCCTCGATCCCTTGGGTCGTCCGGCCGGCTGGACTATAGCAGGTCAGCCCGTCATTGACGCATCGGGGAGATGGAGCCGCAGCGGGCGAGTCGCTGTCTACAGCTCGGGCGTCGAGCACGTGCTGTATCAGACCAGGCCGGCTCGGCCGGGAACCTTCTATCGGTTTCGCCTGCATGCCCGATCCCTCCAAGCCGGCCAACAGGCCCGACTCCAACTCAACTGGCTGGACGCCGCATGGAAGCTCCTCAGCCTGGAACTTCAGGTCGTCCCTGTCGATACCCATTGGAACGCCTATGAAATGATAGCTCAGGTCCCCCGAGGCGCCGCTTACGTAACTATCCACGTCGTAGCCCACGAACGGAGTCACGTCTGGTTTGATGACGTGTCGCTTACCGAGATAGCCTACCCGACCGGTCCGATTCGATAACTACGATTCATTTCATTATCATAACAGTACCCTGTCAACGTAGTTATAGAGGGCCGGGAGACATCGATAGGGCCGGGTCTCACGTTTCCCTGGCCTCTTACCGGGGCACGCTGCGGGACGCTGACCCACGACCGATTTCCGAAGGCCGGGGGACTGAACGTGCCCGAAAGTCTGGTGGAGGGCAGTCGCTATGCCGTTCCGATTCCGCCCACTGGAGCTTTTGGGATTGATGCTTATCGAAACACAAGTCTTCGAGGATCCCCGGGGATTCTTCATGGAACTATACAAGGCGAGTGAATTTTCGGCTTTCGGTCTACCGTCCGTTTTCGTACAAGAGAACTACTCTCACTCCGTGTTTCGGGTCCTCCGGGGACTTCACTACCAGAAACGACCGAAGGCTCAGGGTAAACTGGTCCGAGTCCTTCGGGGTGAGGTCTTCGACGTTTGCGTGGACATCCGGCGGGGTTCGCCGACCTATGGCCGGTGGACCGGCCTCGTCCTCTCCGACCGGAACCGTTACGCCCTGTATGTACCGCCAGGCTTTGCCCATGGTTTCTGCGTCTTGAGCGACGAAGCCGGCGTCATCTACAAGACGACAGCCGAATACGACCCGACCTTAGAGGGTGGCATTCGGTGGAATGACCCGGACCTGGGTATTCAGTGGCCCATCAGCGACCCCATCGTCTCGGAAAAGGATGCCCGTCTACCCTACCTACGCGACGCTGTCCACGATTTCACGTATGGGGCGTCTGAGGGATAAAAACCCGGCCAATGACTCGCGGTCTCGGCTTCATCGGGAGCCGCTTGGTTTGCGTGGTCTTCCATAGAAGCGGCGGGGTCGCAAAAGGTGGAAACGGGTCGGCCTACCCTGGGAGGTGACGCCAGGACTTTAGGGCCTTACAATGTCTCCCTCAAGGAAACCGGAAGTCGGGTCATGCTCCCGAAGGTCGTCGAGAGCGTCCGGTTCGAGTCCTATGAAGACTTCCGCCGATGGGCTCAAGACCAGCCGGGCTACTGGATCCTCGTACGAGGGGTACCGATGCCAAGCCCGTCGCCATCCCGGAAACATCAGAAGCTTTCCCTACGCTTTGAACTCCTGTTGGTGGAAGCCGTCCTGAAGCCCGGCTTAGGAGAAGTGTACGATGCGCCCCTGGACGTGAAGCTTCGGGAGGATACGGTATACCAACCCGACCTGCTGGTCGTCTTGCGGGAACACGCGGACCGTCTGCGGGAGACCCACGTCGAGGGCGCCCCGGACTTGGTCGTCGAGGTCCTGTCGCCTTCGACCGCTCATCTGGACCTGCTGGAGAAGCGGTACGACTATGCTGAGGCCGGTGTGCAGGAGTACTGGGTCGTCGACCCCGACACACGGCGGGTCGAGCTGTATGTGCGGGAGGGCAGCCGGCTCGTCTTGGCAGAGACGGCTCAGGACCGGGGTTGTATCCGCAGTCGCCTCATCCCCCATCTGGCAGTCGACTTGGAAGTCCTCTTCGGCGAACCCCTCTGATGAATTCTGGAAAGTCTCGGACCCCAGAATCTAGAAAATGTTTCGGAAGGGGCAGACTCGTCTCGTTAGAGAGGGACCTGAAACGCCTGGGCCGGTCAGGAGGGCTGTAGCCGGTGAGCCTGTTCCCGGGGCCCGACACCTGAGACTCGGAATCACTGTCCTACGGCCATGCACCTACCATCGGTAACAGTGATTATCCCCGCCTGGAACGAAGCGGCCTTCATCGGGTCGTGTCTCGACTCCATCGTGGCCAACGACTACCCGAAGGACCGGCTGGAGGTCTTCGTCGTGGACGGCGGGAGCCGCGACAGCACCCGGGCCATCGTCGAGGACTACGCCCAGCGGCACCCCTTCATCCGTGTGCTGGACAATCCCCGACGGATTCCGGCGGCGGCCCTGAATGTCGGCCTACGGCATGCCCGGGGTGAGGTTATCGTCCGGATGGATGCCCACACAGTGTATGCTCCGGACTACATCCGGAAGTGCGTCGAGCTCCTGAATACGACTGGAGCGGCCAACGTCGGGGGTGTCCAGCGGGCCGTCGGGCAGGGCTATGTTGCCGAGGCCATTGCCGTTGCCCTGACGAGTCCCTTCGGCGTCGGGGACGCCCGCTTTCGATATACGGACCGGCCGACATGGACCGATACAGTTTACTTGGGCGCCTGGCGGCGGGCGACCCTCGAAACCTTGGGGGGGTTCAACGAGGCATGGGCCGTCAACGAAGACTACGAGCTTAACTACCGACTGCGCCAGGCCGGTGGAAAGGTCCTGGTAGCGCCTC
>JANXAA010000091.1 GCA_025061865.1 Acidobacteriota bacterium
GATGTCCAGCTCGGCCATGACTTTGACCCGAGAGATGATGGCCGTGTGGTACCGCTTGTCGATGGGCTCCATCGCATACTGCAGGACGCCGTCGATGCGGTACTTAACGACGACGGCCCGGTCCTGAGTCTCGATGTGAATATCGCTGGCCCGCCGTTGGAGGGCATTAAAGATAATTGAGTCGACCAGTCGGACGACGGGGCTCGTATCGGTCGTCAACCGGTCGATAGTCAAGACCTCTTCAGCTTCTTCTTCGTCCTCATGAACGACCTGGGCCCGGAAGGTCTGGGTCGCCTCTTCCAGGACCCGCTGGGAGCTCTCACTCCGCTTTAAGAGAGTCTCGATAGCCGACGGCGTCGTGAAGACGAAGCGGACCTTCGTCCCCAGGCGCCACTCCAGTTCGTCGGCCCGCATGACGAGGCTGGGGTCGCAGATGGCGATCTCGAGGACGTCACCTGAACGCCTATAGGGCACGAAACGATAGGCCAGCATGAGTTCAGCCGGGATAGCCCGGAACAGATCGGCCTGCACGGGCATGGACGCCAAGTCCACGAGGGGCAGGCCGTACCGGTCGGCCCACCGCCGAGCCTCGGCCCACTCATCTGTCTCCGTGCGGATGCCTTCCCACATATAGCGCCTCTCACGGGCAAGATGCAGCATACAAGATGCAGGACACAGGATGCAAGATGGGAAATCCCCGCCCCGCTCGCTAAGGCGGGGTCGTCAAGAGGCAGTCCTGGGGCCAAAAGATAGCGGTTAGAACGGGCTAAGCCTGGTCCTTATATCCCGACAGACGTGCCCCTTCGGATCCGCGGGCCTGGAAGGACTGGAAAGGTTGGAGCCTGGGTGTCCTGAGGTCTACGGTCCACAGTTCGAGGTCTCCTCTCTGGGACGGGACCCGGCACCCGATACCCGTTTACATTCGAATGGCCGTCGCCAGCGAAAAGATAGGATAGTACACCGAAATGAGGACAAAGGCGACGATAAGGGCCATCAGGATGAGGATGGCCGGCTCGATGAGGCTCGTCAGCCGTCGGAGTTGGGTTGTTAAGTCTTCGTCGTAGAAACGGGCTGCATGCTCGAGCATCTCACCGAGGGCGCCGGTCTGTTCGCCGACCTGAACCATCTCCAGGAGGAGGTCCGCCCGGAGGCCGGCGGCTTCCAGGGCCTCATGCAGAGACATGCCTTCCCGGACCCGATTGCGAGCAGTTAGGACTTGATTTCCGATGAAGCGGTTCCACACGGCGGAGGCCGTCACCTCCAGGGCGTGGACCAGGGGGAGGCCGCTGGACAAGAGCGTCGCCAAGGTATGAGCCAGTTGGCCGATGGCGTAAGTCCACATAATTGAGCCGAGTCCCGCCACCCGGAGGAGGAAGCGGTGCCAATAACGCTCGAAGAGGGGGAGGTGCCGCACGCCCAGTCGCAAGAGGTAAGCCCCGCCGAGAGCTATCCCCACGAGGACGGGCAAGCCTCGCCGGACTAAGCCAGCCAAGCCGACGACCAGTTGGGTGATCCACGGGAGCTCAGCCCCCATCGAGGCGTAAAAGCTCACAAAGCGGGGGACAGCGAAGGCAAAGAGGACCCCCAGCAGGACTGAGGCCAACAAGAGCAGAATCACCGGGTACGTCAGGGCCGACAGGATTTGACGCCGAGTCTCGTAAATCAGGCTCTGGTACTGGACAAAACGCCGAAGGACGGTCTCTAACTGTCCACTCCGCTCTCCAGCCATCAGGTTGGCCACATAGACCCGGGGAACATGCTCAGCAAAGTCCCCAAAGGCCTCCGATAGAGATGCCCCGGCTCGGACCCGCTCCCGGACACCGGCGATGATAAATCGTAGGAGGGGGTGCCGCTGACGACTCTCTAAGATCTCCAGACATCGTAGGAGAGGTAGGCCCGCCCGGAGAAGGGTGGCCAACTCTTGGTTGAAAATCAGGAACGTCCGGGTCGACACCTTAGGGACGCCGGAGGCGAACAGAAGACGCCACCAGTCTCGCCATCGGCGAAGGGGCCGGACTTCGAAGATCCAGTAGCCCTGGCGCTCCAGCTCCCGCCGGGCGTGGGCCAGGGAGTCAGCATAGATCGTCCTGGCAACGATATCCCCCTTGGGGGTCCCGACCCGACAGTAGAATTCGGGCATAACGCCTTCCCCCGTAGGGGCAGGATACAAGATGCAAGATGCGGGATGCAAGCCCTGCTCGCGGGGGCAGGGTCTTGGACCTGCGTCTTGTTGCATCTTACATGGTGCATCTTGTATCTTCCCTCCTGGAGGAAGAAGCCGTGGGCAGGCGTCGTCGGTGGTTTCGGCTCGCCGCATGGGGCTTCTTACTGGTCCTCGTCGGGGCCGCCGTCGGGGTCTATCTTTGGGCCGTCCAGACGGCCGGAGCGCAGACCCGAGCCCTCGTCGAGCGCTTCCTGCGAGAGACAACTCGACAGGACGTGACGATCGGTCGGGCTGGCTGGAACCTCCTCCATCCGTCGGTGACGTTCAAGGACATCACGTGGTACACGAGGGGCCCTCAGGGCCGGCAGGCCTTTGCCTATATCGAGCGGCTCGAGTTCCGCTTTTGGTGGCGGGCCCTATTTCGTCGGCATCTGGTCATTCGGTCCATTACGCTCGGTGGCGTCCGGATTCAGGCCTACTACGACACTCGGGGCCAGGCCAACTGGCCGTCGATCTCGATCCCCCGGGAAGCTGTCCGGGGGATTCGGTTCATAGACGTGCGGCTTGAGGCCCTGCGAGTCGAGCGCCTGGAGTTCTACCTTCGGCATGACAAGATCCCGCTTCTATTGGGCCTTCCCCAGGTTCGAGCCTACTTTCATCACCACCCGGTCGGGGGTCACCTGGCGGGCGGGATTCGCATCGAGCAGGGCTTCCTCCGGATGTACGACTACAATCCCTGGACCTTTCAGGGTGGAATCCAGGTCCGCCTGAATCTAGATGGGCCGACCATCGACCAAGCTCATCTCTGGGGCGACGGCTATCACCTGTGGGGAAGCGGGCGGGTCGTCGGGTATGGGTCCCCGCAAATGGACCTGACCCTAATCGGTCAGTGGGACAACCGGGTGATCCAACGGATTCACGACATCCCGTTCCGGGTCGAGGGCCGGGGTAGCGCCGTCGTGCATTACGACGGCGGCTTCTCCCGATTTCGCATGCAGGGTTGGGTCCGGTCCGTTCCTTACCGCATGGGCCGTCAAGTCTTCGATGAAGCCGCTGGTCCGGTCTATATGACCCACTACCGTCTGAACGTTTACGGCGCCCACGGTCGGCTGACGGGGACCGGCCGAGTGCTCGCCGACTTTCAGGTCGACCCCCTCTTTGGGGACAGCCGGTTCAGGCTGTTCCTGGCCGTGCAGGGCGCTGACGCTGACCGCTTCGGGCAGATGTGGGGGCTTCAAAAGATCCACCATGCGGCGACCTGGGGCGGGAGTGGGGCGATCACATGGCGAGAACGTCAGTTCGACCGACTGACAGGCTGGATGGCCCTGCGGGCCGAGCCCCGGCTGAGCCCTTGGTCAGCACCGGTCCCGATGGAAGTCAAGAAGCGGCCCTATTTACAGGATTGGTCGTACCCCGTCCGACTGACGGTCCTGGCTGAGCTCGAAGGCTATCGATTCCGGCATCTGACGGCCCGGGGCCGTCTGGGCCAGACGTCGGCCGAGGTCGACGGCTGGGTCGCCTTTGACGGTCCCCTCGAGCTTCGGGTCCGGGGTCGGACGGAGAGCATCTACGAGGTCGACGTTTACTATCACCAGTGGGAGTGGAACCTGTTTCCGGACCTGCGGCCTCGGATCCAAATGTGGGAGATAGGCGGCCGGGGTGAGTTCGCCGGGACGCTTTCAAACCGCATCCAGGATATCGCCATCGACGGCCGCTTTCGAGGCGAGCGGATCGTCTATCTGGGCGTCCTCTGGGGGGACGGGGAGGCCGACGTCCGGTACTGGCACCGGATCTATCAGTTTCGGAATGTCCGTCTGGAGGACGGTCCCTATCGGGCCGAGGCCGACGAGGCTCTCTTGTACTTGGGCGAGGTCGACTTTCGCGTCGACGGCGACTCTTACGCCGAGGTGCGCTTCCTGGGCTATCCCGTCGAGCGGGTCTTGGCCCCGACGCCCCTCAACTTCATTCCCCTCCGGGGGACCCTCCGGGGTCTTCTAACCGTCCGGGGCAACTACCAGCAGGTCGACCTCTGGGGGGACCTGAGCCTGACAGAGGGTCGTCTGGCGGACCTGGACCTGGATTACGGCATCTTGCGATTTTCGTACGTCAACTTTCTGCTTCGCGTGGATGAAGGCCGTATCAGTTACCGGACGGGCCTCTTTAACTTTGCGGGGCAATGGCATCGTCTGCAGGGGATATTTCAGGACTTCCGGGTTCAGGTCCGGGCCCTGCCGCTCCATCGGAGTCCCTTGGGTCAGCGATGGCAGGTCGCCGGGACGCTCGACTTGTATGCGATCGTCGAGGGCCCCTGGCGGCGGCCGACGCTGGACATCCATGGCCACGCCGAGGCCCTCCAATGGCAGGGCTATTCCCTGGGGGACCTCATGTTCCGGCAGACCGACGAGGGCCTGGGTCTTGAGGTGTGGCTCTATCAGGGGGACGAGGTCCGGGGCCACGGTATCGTTCAGATCGACGTGGCCGGGGGTCAGGCCGAGGGCACGTGGACGTGGCGGCAGTATCAGGTCCCCTTCGTCCTGGACATGCGCGTGTCGGGCCAGGCGCGGGGCGAAGCCTGGTGGGACCCCGGCGTGCCCCTCCAGGCCAGCCTGACGCTCGAGGCCCTCACCGTCGACTACCGCCAACATCGTCTGACGGTCGTCACGCCGGAGGCCATCCGATGGGACGGGACTCGACTGACTTACGTCGTCCGTCTCCAGGAGAGTCCCGACACGGACGTCCGCCTGGATGGGTGGCTCCGCCCTCTGGCGACGGACGTTCCGATGGAAGTCCGTGCCGTCGGCCAGATGGCCCTCCGCTGGCTGGAGACCCAGTGGCCGGGCCTGGACGCTCGGGGCCAGGTCCGAATCGACGCCACAGTCCGCCGTGGGTCGTCACCCTCCTGGCAAGTCGAGGGGACCCTCGAGACCCAAGAAGCATCGCTGTACCACTTGGAGTGGCCGGTCCGGATCGAACGCCTCCAGGCGCGTATCGAAGCCCACACGCCGGTCTGGCGGGTCGTGGGCTTCCAGGCGACGGTCAGCGGCGGGACGGTCGAAGGGGCAGGTCAGGTCCTCTGGCGTCCTCCCGGCGATCCCGATTACATCCAGGCCAGCTTTCACCTTAAGGGAGCCACCTTGAACCTCCACCCTTACGGGAGCGCCCGGGTCTCTGGAGCCATCAGCCTGTCGGGCTATCCGCACCAGATGGTCTTGACAGCCGACTGGACGGTCGATGCGGGGACGCTGACCTGGGAACCCCGATGGACCGCCCTCCTGGCCCCGCGTTCAGCCGAGACGCCGGTCTTCCCTCGGCCGGCTGTGCCGCCCCCACCCGTCGAGACGGCCTTCTGGAGCCGTTTGCAACTCAACGTGCGGTCGACGACCCTGACGCCCGTGCGGGTCCGCGTGACCCTGGGCTCGACGGGCCTCCAAAGCGAACTCGTCTGGAGCCTCCAGGTGACGGGCACGCTCCACCAACCCGTCTTCATCGGTGTGGCCACTCTTCGGAGCGGTCAGGCCGTCCTCCTGAATCGCCTGTTTGACATCCAGGAGGGTCAGATCCAGTTTACGAATCCTCTGGCCGTGCGACCCGTCGTGCGCATCGTCGGGACGTCCCGCATCCAGAACTACTTTGTCACGGCCGTCGTTACCGGGCCGATTGACCAACTCAGCTTGCAATTGACCTCGGATCCCCCCCTCAACCCCCGAGCCATCCTAAACCTATTAGGCGGCCAGACTTACACGCCCGGTCAGTCGTCTCTAGAAGAGAGTGCGACCTTCTTCACGAGCCTGGGCTCCGGCTTCCTGACGAATGTCCTGGCCCAGTCGATCCAACCCATCGGTCAGTTCCAGCGCTTCTTTGGTATCGACCGCCTGTCTGTCGACCTCAGCCAGCTCGGCCCTGAGGCCCGGCTGGAGCCCCGATTGACCGTCGGCAAGCAGTTTTCGCCCAAGTGGAACCTGACGTACTCCATCGGCCTGACGACGGCGCAGACCCAAATCCTGCTCCTGGAGTACCTCCTCAACGAGGCCCTTCGGGTCATCGTCTCCCGGGACGAATCGGGTGCCTGGGGCGCGGACCTCCTGTGGCAACCCTGAGGTGAGGGTCTCGGGTATCCGGTCCCACGGCAGGGGACCATGGACCCAGCTTACTGGATACGGCCCCCAACGCACGGGCCTCTTTCTGGGAAAGTTCCCGAACCCTGCCTGGAGCCAAGACAGCAGAGACACCCGGGCGTGGGTCCCCGTCCGGCAGGACGGGACCCAGCCAGTGCTGGACTTCTAAGTCGGCAATGGCCACCTTCGGAACCTGTCATGCTGCTACGATATTATGGCACGGCGGTCGGAGCCGGACCCTACCGTTCGGCCCAAGGGTCGAGAGTCCGGAGTCCGTGGTCTTCTTCTCTGGGACCCAGCCCCCATCTCGCGTCCCGACGCCCCTGTCTTAGCGAGCAGGGCTTGGACCCTCCTGCATCTTGCATCTTGCCTCCTGCATCCTACATCCTAATAAGCATCTCCATCCCGACGCCGATACATCCGGAGAGGTGGGATCATGGCATGGACGGCCGTCGATATCCGGAATCAGCGATTCCGGTCCCGCTGGCGGGGCTTCGACCCGGAGGAGGTCATCCTATTCCTGAGCGTGGTCGCCGATGAGGTCGAGCGGCTGACTCAGACGATCCGTCAGTTGGAACATGACAATCGGGTCCTTCAGGACCAACTGGAAGAGTACCGGGAACGGGAACGGCATATTCGGAACACGCTGGTCGCCGCCCAGCAGTCGGCCGACCGGATCCGTCAGCAGGCCCAACAGGAAGCCGACTTGATCGTACGAGAGGCCGAGTTCCGGCGGGACCAAATCCTGACGGCGGCCCAGGCCCAAATCCAAAAAGTCTACCAAGAAATGGAGCAACTCTGGCTCGAGTACCAGCGGTTTCAGGACCAGGTCCTCGCCGAGGCCCACGTCCTGATCCGGTGGATCCAACAGCGACGCCAGGAAAGACCTCCGGCCCGGGTCGAATTCGTCCCGTCGACCAAAGGCCCAGTCCGCCCCGGTGAGTCGGGCAAGTCATGACAGTCCCTTCAGTGACATATATCCTCCGGCGTCTGGCTCAGGTCATTACCTGCGAGGAGGGACCCTACGCCGGACAGGTGACGCCCGAACGCCTGGGGATCGTCGAGCATGGGAGTATCGTCATCCACCGGGGCCGCATTGCCTGGGTCGGACCGGACCGAGACCTCTCCGCTGAATGGCTCCGGCAGGTCACCGTCGAGCTGGACCTGGCGGAGCATATCGCCCTGCCAGGCCTCATCGACCCCCACACCCACCTGATTTACGGGGGTGACCGCCTGAACGACTGGATGGAGCGTCTCCGGGGCCGGACCTACCTGGAGATTGCTGCCCAGGGCGGGGGCAGCTGGAAGACGGTCCAGGATACCCGGGTGACCCCCGACCAGGAATTGAGACGCCTCCTGGAGCTCCGCCTGGACCGGCTCTTTGCCTTCGGGGTGACGACCGTCGAGGTCAAGTCCGGCTATGGCCTTTCGGAGACCGAGGAAATCCGCCTCCTGCGTTGTCTCCAACAGGTCCAGGCGACCCACCCCATCGGTGTCATGCCGACCTTCCTGGGGGCGCATGCCTACCCCCGGGACATGGACCGGACGGCGTACTTGGACGTCCTCGCCCAACGCCTGATCCCGGAAGTCGTCCGGCAGGGCCTCTCCTTGTCTATCGACGTGTTTTGCGACGCCGGGGCCTTCACCGTCGAGGAAGTCCTGTACCTGCTGAC
>JANXAA010000092.1 GCA_025061865.1 Acidobacteriota bacterium
CGCTCCCAAAGCGCTAAGCCTTGCCCGGACAGCCCATCTCCAAGAGCCTCGTCGTAGACCTTCCAGCCAAAGCAGGAAGCCCAAGATCCAGAAGGTCAGAAAGGGAACTTCCGTGAGGAGCCATGACAGCGCTCACGGCCGCCGGATGCGTGCTGTCCAGGACGATGAGGGCCGGATAGCCCGGCGCATTCCCAAAGGTCTGCTGGAAGGTCTCCGGTGCCAGGCTAGAGCCGCCCATCCCGAGGAGGACGACGTGGCGAGTCCCCTCGGCCCGAACCGCTTCGGCGAAGGCCCGCAGGTCCTTCAGAAAGGCCCCTACGCGGACCGGCAATTCTAGCCAGCCCAACCGGTCGGTGACTTCCGGGACCGGTCCCGGGAACCAGAGCGTGGGGTCCCGGCCCCTGAGGCGACGGATAAAGCCGGCCGCCTGCCAGGCCCGGAGGCGCTCGACGACGCAAGCCTCATAGGGACCGAGATGCCCGGTCATACCCTTAGGAAAACGCATAGTCGGGAGAATGCAGGGGGTTGAATGTTCGTTGTGGAGGATCAAGTGTCAGGCGTCAGGGAAAAGCCGGATCCCTGACCCCCGATCCTTCAACCTAACGCCCCAGGGAGACCCGGGACCCCTTTAAGGTGGAGGCGCTGAGACGGACCGCTGGAGGCGGAAGTTCCCCTGTTTGCCTTCGGATGTCGAAAACGAGCCGGCCAGGGTATCCCCCTGGAGGGTAGCTTGAAGCGTCATGGTCCCAAAGGGCCGTTTTAGGGTCAAGACCAGTTCGAGGACGGACCGGCTCAGGTCCAGACGGCCCCGGACGGGGACGGCCGGAAGGGTCCACCGCATCTTGGGACTCCGGGTCTCGACCGTCGCTGTCCCACTTAGGACACTTCCCTTTTGCTGAAGGTCCATCTGCAAGGCGACGGTGGCATCCCGAAGTGTCAAGTAAAAGACATTTTCCAATTCACCGGTCCATCGACCGGCGACGCTCCCGTAGTAAGGAGGCAGGGCAAGACATGCGTTTTCCAAAGCCTCCCGGTCCGCCGGCGTCAGCGTCTGGATGTCGTCCAAGCTGGGGCAACCCCGTCCGCCGACGGCCAGGTTCTGGTCACGGAGCCGTTGCAGGATGGCTCGAAGGTTCGAGTCTGGCGGGAGTCGGCTGGGAGCCTGGGCCCGGCTGAAGAGGTCCAGTAGGTCGTTCAGGACGACGGCATTCCAGTAAGGGAGCGGAGTGCCTTGCCGGTCAGCTGAAAGACGCGCCTGTACGTGATTTTGGACAGCTTGTGTCCACGAGCCGACCTGGATGGGTCGCCCCAGGGAAGACCCGACGGCGACCAGCACGGGCGTCCTACCCGACTCCTGGACCTCCCAGCGGACCGAGGGATCATTCCGAGCTTTGTCAAAGACCAAGCTGAGCACCTGAATCACCTGCTGAACTGAGGGGGGCAGCGGGGCGTCCGGGCGGTCGTCGGCTGGCGCCGGCCCCTCGACGTAAAAGAGGCACCCCAAATTGCTTCGGACTTGCCAAACATTAGCCGTCACGTAAGTCGCTGAGAATAGAAGCGGATAACAGGGCAAGTCTCGAGGCCGCACCTTGAGGCTCACTGTCCGTTCCGACCAATCCCCGATCCGGACCTCGACGGGTGCATCGACGACGCCCTGGCGCGTCAGGACCGGGACCCGAAACTGGATGAGACCTGGCGTGGCCTTCACGACAGGCGCCTCCAAATTCCCGACCCGGACCTTCACGTCTCCGGGATGGCTCGTAAAGCCCGTGCCCTCGATGTACACCGTCTGACCGACGGCGACCTCCGTCGGCTGGACAGCCCGAATCTGCGGTACGATTTCATACTGAATGGACTGACGAAACAGGACGAGGCCCTTCCGTTCGACTCGGAGTTCCACGACCCGCGTCCCTCGCTCGCCGAGGCCCAAATCCGGGACCGCTACCTGGAGTTTCCCGGACTCGGCTGCTTGGATGGTCGCTTCCTGGTCGTGGACCCAGACCCGGAGGGCCGGGAGAGGCCGGACGTCAGGACCTTGAAGCGTCAGGAGCCAGCCAGCCCGGACCCGCAGGGGTTCCACTCGCACGGATTGCCAGGGGCGTTGAGTCGTCTGAAAACGGGAGACCAAAAAGACGCCGACGGCGATAGCCCCGACGAGTACGATGGCGATGGGAATCCACACGACCGGCTGTCGGACCATTGCCAGGAGGCCCTTCCAGCCCATCGGGGCCGACGGCACAGGAGCGACCTCGACGTCAGCAGCTTCCTCGACAACCGCTGACGCCTCCGCCGGGGCTTCCGAGGGCTTCTCTCCTTCGACCAAGGCCTCCAGCAAGCGAGCGCTGGGGTCCTCAAACTTCAGGAAAATAGGATCTGGGTTTGTTGCCTGGGCCAGGCGGATGACGTCACCGTCCCGAAGGGTTACGGTCCCCTGAATGCGCTGGTCGTTGACAAACGTCCCGTTAGCCGTATTCAGGTCTTCCAGGTAGACGCCCGTGGCGTCGCAAAAGATACGCGCATGAAAGCGCGAGACCGAAGGATGGGCGATGATGACAGCGCACTGGGGATGCCGACCCAGCTTCCATTCTTGGCCGGGGACGACCTCTAAGGTCTTCACCGGCCGACCCTCCTGAAAGACGATGAGTCGGGGCTTCAGACTTTCCTGGGTCATGACAGCAAGACGATGATCAGCAGGATGATGGCCCCAAAAAGGGTGACCAGGCCGATGGCTTGAAAGAATAGACTCCACACCTGAAACGTGTCGACCGAAGGCTCAGCCTGGCGAGGCGGAGCCGGGCGGGCCGCTCCGACACCGCCTTGGAAGGCTGGTCGGGGCGCGATGGGCGCATTCGCCGTGGCCGTTCCGACTCGATGGTCGTCGACTTGCACGACAGCAGACCGGTACATACCCGTCTGGATCTCCCACATCGTCGCCGGGGCGTCGGGCGCACTCGCCGAGGTAGTCGGGGGATTCGGGGGCCGAGCTGGTGTCCGCGGGGGTACCTCCGCCGGCACGGCTTCATAGAGGGTCGGCGTGGAAGTCTCGACGACGGCGGCCTCTTCGAACCATTGGGCTCGAACCTCGACCGTCCCGATCTGAATCACGTCGCCCGGTCGGAGGGCATGGGGCGTCTGGGGCGCTAAGCTCTCACCGTTGACGAGCGTCCCGTTAGTACTCCCCAGGTCTTCGACCAGCAGACGTGTCCCGTGGCGGAACACCCGACAGTGCCGACTGGACACAAAGGGAAAGGGTAGGATCACGTCATTGCCTTCCCGACGGCCGATGAAAGCGGTTTCCTTGGCCACGGTCAGCGTCTGCGTCTGGCCGTCCGGGAGTCGGACTGTCAACTGAATGGCCACGGCCACCTCCGCATAGGGGTGAGGCAGGAGCAGTCGGACTATTTCAAGCCCGAGAGGCCACCTCGGAACCTGCATCCGTAAGGCCTCGGTCCTCAAAATCACCTTCCCGCCCGACTGCTCCATCTCCTTATCGTAGGCCCGTCAGGGCCGCCGCCGGGAGCTGAATCCGCCCGACGGGCTGGATCCGCATGTCCGACGGCAATTCCTGAAAAGATAGGACGACAACATGGGGGTACTCGAAACTGATCAGGCGTTTCGTGAAGTAGCGGACCTCCATCTGGGTCAGGACGATGGGCCGGACCGATGTCAGGTCGACCTTCCCGAAGGCCGTCCGGAAGGCCTCCAGGATCTGCTGGCTGATCTGGGGCTCCAGCGACAAGTAACTCCCCGAAGCCGACTGGCGGATGCCGTTCTGGATGGCCTGCTCGATGGCCGGGTCCAGTAGATATACGGGGAGGGTCGGTTGGCCGTTGCTAAACTTATAGGCAATGTAGCGTTTCAGGTTCATCCGCACATACTCGGTCAGGTACACGGGGTCGTTTTCATAGGGAGCCCAGTCGGCTAAAGCCTCTAAAATCGCCTTCATGTTCTTAATAGAAATCTCTTCTCGGAGGAGGCGCCGCAAGATGTCCGTCAGGCGTTGGATGCTCAGGAGCTTGGGGACGACGTTCTTGACCAAGGCGGCATAGCCCTGCTGTTCCATCGCATCCAGGATATTCTGGACCTCCTGAATGCCTAAGAGCTCGTCGGCGTGCCGCTTAATGACCTGGGAGAGATGGACGGCCATATACTCGTCGGGCGACATCGTAGCGACCCCCAGGCCATGAACCTGGCCAGCCGCTTCTTCAGGAATCCACAGGCCGGTCTTCCCCGTAATGGGATGGGGTCCCGTCGGGCCCGTCAGGCCCATCATCGCCACCTCCTGGACGGACTCGCCGACGAACACGTGATTCGGATAGGCCGTCCCAAGGGCCACGGGCACTTCATGGATGTAAACGGCGTATTGATTTTCAGGGATATGGATAGCTTCCCCGCGGATGCGCACACCTGGGAAGACAATGCCCAGGTCGTGGAACAACCAAAGGCGCATCTGCGGGAGCAGTTCGTTGACGAAGCGTTCCCCCTTCTGCTCGATGTCCACATAGGGCGTCAACGATAGGCTCGTCTCCAAGATGACGGGGACAGCGATGGGAAGCTGCAGTTCGAGGGTCGACTGTCTGGCAGACTCGCTGGGTCGTTCCATCATCTTCGACTTGACGGCCTCCTTTTCCTTGACCCGCCGGGTCCGCATGAGGCTCCAGGCCGTCGCTCCGGCGGCGCCGGCCAGGATAAGGAACGGGATCGTCGGCATGCCCGGCACGATGGCCATACCGGCCAGCATCCCGGAAGCGATAGCAATGGCCTTCGGCTGGGACAAGAGCTGGACCCCGATGTCCTGCCCCAAGGAAGCGCCCTCCTCACTGCTGGCCACACGGGTCGTGATGATCCCGGCGGCCGTCGTGATGATCAGCGACGGAATTTGAGCGACCAAGCCCTCGCCGATGGTCAAGAGCGTGTACTTCTTAAGGGCCACGTCGAAGGGAAACTTCTTGATGACGATCCCGATGATCAAGCCCGCAATGATGTTAATGGCCGATATCAGGATGCCGGCGATGGCATCGCCCTTGACGAATTTCATGGCCCCGTCCATCGCCCCGTGGAACTGGGACTCCTTCTCGATCAAGCGCCGGCGCCGCTTGGCTTCCTCGGCATCGATGAGGCCCGCCCGGAGGTCGGCGTCAATGCTCATTTGCTTGCCGGGCATGGCGTCCAGGGTAAATCGTGCCGAGACCTCCGAGACCCGTTCGGCGCCCTTGGCGATGACGATGAGCTGAAGGAGGGTGATGATCAGGAAAATTACGAAGCCGACGATAAGATTGCCCTTAACGACGAAGCTCCCGAAGGCATGGATGACCTCTCCGGCGTCGGCATACAGCAGGATCAGACGGGTGGCTGCGACCTCCAAGGCCAAGCGGAACAGGGTCGACACGAGCAAGATGGTCGGGAACGATGCCAAGGCCAAAGCGTTGGGAATGTACAGGGAGATCATGAGGATCGAGATGGCCAGGGCCATGTTGGCCGTCAGGAAGATATCCAGCAAGAGCGTCGGGATGGGAATGATCATGATCCCGATGATGGAGATTACCAGTAGGGCTAAGAGGATGTCACTGTACCGGGCTAAGACGACGTTCAAGTCCCCCTGCCGGAGGCTAGCCCACAGCTCCGTCAATCGCTGCTGGATGGCTTCCATAAGACGCCTCCTCTCGGACACGGGCTATAGAATGTAAGATGCAGGCTGAAGTCCGCGTATCCAAGGGCCGGATTCCTAAGGAGCTCCGTTTCCTGGCCACCGGCACCCTGGGATTTCGCATTTTATATCCTGTATCTGGCATTCCACATCCCGATTAAATCCCCGGAAACCGCTGGGCCTCCTGCTTGAGCCGCCAGGCAAACAGCAGGACCTCGGCGACGGCCTCATACAGGTCTCGGGGGATGTATCGGCCCATCTCGACCTCGAAGAGGGCGTGGGCCAGGGAAATGTCCCGCACGATGGGCACGTCATGCTTCTTGGCCAACTGAATGATCTTTTGGGCGATGAGGCCCCGACCCTTGGCCGTCACCTTGGGAGCCCCCATCGTCGCCCGGTCATAGCGGATCGCCACCGCTATGTGGGTCGGGTTCGTAACGACGACGTCGGCCTTGGGGACCTCTCGCTGGATGTCCTGCATGACCATGGCCTGATGGAGGGCCTTCCGCTGGGACTTCACGATGGGATCGCCCTCCATTTCCTTATATTCTTGTTTAACCTCCTCCTTCGTCATCATCAGCTGCTTCTTCCACTGCCGCCGTTGGTAGAAGTAATCAAGCCCGGCGATCAACAGGAAGGTCGCTCCGACCTGGAAGATAAACGTCTGGGCGACCTGGGTCCCGACCCGATAAAAGGCGCCCATGTCGGCCCAATGAAGACGAAGGATAGCCTCCAGGTTCCCTGAAATCGCCGCATAGCCCAGAAGGACGACGACCAGGACCTTCACGAGCGTCTTAATGAATTCGATGATCCCGCGAATCGAGAACCACCGCTTCAAGCCTTCCAGGGGATTTAGCTTCTTGAGGGAGGGCTTCATCGGCTCAAACGTCATGTTTAAGCCGGCCTGGGCCGCCGCCAGGGCCAGACCGGCGACGGCAACGCCCCCCAGAATAGGCCCCACACTCCACAGCCAAACACTACCAGCCTGGTCCAAGAGCCTCGCCCATACCGTCGTCAAGCTCGCCCCGTCGACTTGTCCGATGGCCGACGTCACGGTCCGGTAATAGTCCTGAAAGGCGTCTCCGATACGGGAGGCCCAGACCAGAATCAGGCTCATCCCAGCCAAGTAGGTTGCCACGCCGGTCACGTCCCGACTGAAGGCGATCTGGCCTCGCTTCCGGGCCTCCCGCAACCGTTTGGGTGTCGGCTGTTCCGTCTTATCGCCCATCGTCCACTCCCGCAAGATGACCGTTATTACTGCTCAGGTGCCCATTCCGCATCCTACCTCTAAGGTCCCGCTCCCTTCAGCCAGCCGCCCATCCACGTGTGAAAAGCTCGCCAGACGTCGGGCGTAAAGCCCAGCAGACCATAGATAGACAAGGCCACGATGAGCAGGCCCAGGGCCGGCTTCAGGGTCATACTCATGAAAAACACGTCCATCTGGGGGGCCATCCGATTGGCTATGCCGAGGATGACGTCCATCAGGATGAGGACGACGAGGGCCGGGGCGATCGTCTTCAGCATGATACCGAACATCGTCCCCGTCATCTCAAGAAATGCCTCGTGGACGACCGGGACCTTGGGAAACACGCCGGTCGGTGGAAACAACCGATAGCTGTCGAGGACGGCCGATAGGAACCACCGATGACCCCCGACCAGGAGGTACAGGACGACGAAGAGTTGGAGGTAAAAATCACCCAGCAAGGAAGTCTGAATCTGCAGTTGAGGGACCAGGATGTTGGCCGTCGTCGTGCCCCGGACGTTGTCCAGAAACTGACCGCCCATGTTGGCGGCAAAGAAGACCAGACTCGACCCCAAGCCCAGCAAAAGACCGACCCACAGTTCGTGCAGGGCAGCGACACCCCAAGCTGTCGGCGTCAAGTCTAGGGGGACCGACGCCTGCTGGCTGAGCCAGGGCGTCGTGAACCACGCCAGGACCATCGCCAGGCCGATCTTCACGGGACCTGGGACCAGCCGGCCGCCCAGGAAGGGGCAGAACTGAACGATGGCCGTCCATCGGATCATGCTCAAAAAGAACAAAGACGCCGTGTCCATCGCCCCGTGGCGGACACCCCAGAGGTCTCCAAAGGGGCGAAAGACTCGTTCCAGCGCGCTCGGCTCGGGGAGCCCGTTCTCCATGATCGTTCCGGCAATTCGGGAATTCGGGATTTCGGTAATTCGGCAAGT
>JANXAA010000093.1:0-4355 GCA_025061865.1 Acidobacteriota bacterium
GATGCCATCCGGGGGAGATTCGGCGGCGGGAATAAACTCCTTCACGAACCGCCTCCCAGATGAAGGTCTCGCAACAGCCACTCGACCACGTTGAAGTAAATCAACAAGCCTGTCACGTCCATTAGCGTGGCGATAAAGGGCGAACTAGTGACGGCCGGGTCCACGCCGAGCCGTCGAAACAAGAAGGGTAGGACGACGCCGATGAGGTTGGCCGTCAGAGCAATCAGGACCATGGCGACGCCGACCGAGAAGGCGACCAGTGGGTCGTGACGGAACACGGCGATCCGAAGCCAGATGTAGAGACCCATACTGACCCCGATAAGGAGGCCGACCTGGACCTCTTTCCACAGCACGCGTAGGAAGTCCCGGATACGGATTTGGCCGGTCGCAAAGGCCCGGACGATAAGGGTCGTGATCTGGCTTCCCACGTTGCCGCCGGTCCCGATGAGGAGGGGGATCCAGGCGGCCAAGATGGCCATACGGGCAATCAGGTGCTCGTAATGGGCGATCACCGTCGAGGTCAGGCTCTCGGAGACAAATAGTAAGGTCAGCCAGGCGATACGTTTCTTGTAAAGCTCCAGGGGTCGAGCCCGAGTATAGTCGATTTCCGACCCCTCCATAGCGCCCAGCTTGTAGATGTCCTCGGTGGCCTCCTCTTCCAAGACGTCCATGGCGTCGTCGATGGTGACGATGCCGACCAGGCGGTCCTCGGCGTCCACGACAGGCATCGCCAACAGGTCGTACCGTTTCATTAAGTGGACGACCGTCTCCTGGTCGTCGGTCGTCCGGACGGCGATGACGGCCCGGTTCATGACGGCCTCGATGGATTCGGACGGCTCGGCCAGCAGGAGCTCCCGCAGGGATAAGACGCCGATCAGACGACGTCGCTCGTCGATCACGTAGATGTAGTAAATCGTCTCCTTGTCGAACTCGACCCGCCGGATACGGTCCAGGACCTCTTGGACCCGCATAAAGGGTCGGACGGCCACGTAGTCGGGCGTCATGATCCGACCCGCCGAGTTAGGCGGGTAGTTCAGCAGGGTCAAGGCCTCCCGCCGCTCCTCGGGCGGCAAGAGGCGAATGAGACGGGTCACGACCGAGGCGGGCATCTCCTCCAGGAACTCGGTCCGGTCGTCGGGGGCCATGTTTTTTAAGAGCTCAGCGACCTTTTCGTCAGTCAATCGGTTCAGGAGGTCCTCTTGTTCCTCGGAGTGCATCTCGGCAAACACATCGGCGGCCTTATCCTTGGGAAGGAGGCGGAACAGGAGGGCGCGATTTTCCGGCTTCAGGTCCCGCAGTATGTCCAAAAGGTCGCTGGGGTAAAGGCCCTGGAGGGCTTCTTTCAGCTCCCGGAAGAGGCGCCGCTCCAGCATCTCCTGAACTTCTAGGGACACAATGTGCATGGCACGGACCATGGGAGACCTCGCGTACGTCTGCGATGCGAGAGCCACAATCCGGGGTCCGAGAGGTAGGATGCGGATGTCCAGGATGGTCGTCTAAGGTCCTGCGGGTCAGGCGTCGGGTCCCGGCATAAAGGGTCGTAGCCTACGGACTTCCTTAGACCATGAGCATCAAAACTGAACAGATAGTTTCGGCAGGCTTGGAGGCCTTGATCAAAGGCATAGTCCCTTGACCTTTCTTGGGACCCAGCCCCCGGGACCTGAGGCCGCACCCCTCGTGTCCCGCACGATCGGGGCCTACTCCGACGAAAGTCCATCCCGAAGTTTAGGCAGGTCAGCGCTGACCTTCAACGTTCTAGCGACATAGGCCGTCGACGCGGGGCCTGGGTCGTGCGGACATAACAGTAGTAAACGTCTTGTTCGTCTTTCACGATGCCCAAGAGGTCGTTGTGCGTGCTCCTACACCAAGCGACCACGTCCAAGACGACCGCCGGGTCGTCGTTGACGAGAAGGACGACGGCTTGCGGGGGAAGGTCCTTGACCCGCTCGTTCAACCGGGCAATAGGTACAGGGCAAAGGAGTCCCCGGGCGTCAATGACGACGTCGGGACGATGGGCCTCCAGCTCGGCAGGCTCCAAGGGCCCCAGGACTTTTTGCTTCATCCCACGCCCACGATGTCGATTTCCAGGCCCACCGCCTGGGTCCGGGCTTTGGTCCACACGACATACGCCGACGCAATATCCTGGATGGCCAGGCCTGTCGAGTCAAAGACGGTGACCTGGTCGGGTCGAGTCCGGCCCGGCTTCAGACCAGCGACGATCTCACCAAGCTCGGCGTAAACGTCCTCTCGCGTGATCAGGCCCTGGTCGATAGGGACGTTGATCTCCCCACTGTGAACTGCCTGTTCCCAGGAATCGACGACGATAAGGGCCCGCTGCAGAATCGCCGGGTCCAGCTCTTCCTTACCCGGGGCATCGGCCCCGATGGCGTTGATATGAGTGCCGGGTCGGACCCCTTCATTTTGCAGGATCGGCTCCGTCGAGGGCGTCGTCGTCGTGATGATATCACAGGTATAGACGTCTTGCAGACGATTCGAGCCGACGATCCGCAGACCATACCGTTCAGCGGCCATCGCACAGAAAGCGTTCCGGCGGGGCTCGTCTACGTCGAAAGCGGCCAGCTCTTGGAGGCGAAACACTCGCAGGGTCATCAGGAGCTGGGTTTCGGCCTGGACGCCGCAACCGATGAAGCCGATGCGGCGACTCTCCGGCCGGGCCAAGTACTTGGTGGCGATGGCCCCAGCGGCCCCGGTCCGGAGGGCCGTGAGCCAGGTCCCGTCCATGATGGCCAGGGGATAACCGGTCGTCGGGTCGTTAAGGACAATGACGGCCATGACAGTCGGGAAGCCGCGCGCTTTGTTCTGAAGGTGGACATTCACGATCTTCACGCCAGTCGCCCCCATGGGCTCGATGTAAGCCGGCATCGTCCGCAAGTCCCCGTGATACCGCGGATAGAAGAGATAACTCTTGGGCGGCATCTGCGTCTGCTGGAGTCCATGGGCCCGAAAGGTCTCCTCGACGGCCTGTAAAATCTCGTCTGGGTCGGCGATCCGTTCAATGTCTCGACGTGTCAGGATTCGAGTCGCCACGGCTCACCTTCCATCGCAAGGCACGGGCCGCCCCGTGCCAGGCCGACTCCCGGCGGGTCCATCGGCGCGGGAAAGTAGTCGAAGGTCCCCCTACGGGTCTCTGTGGGTCACGGCCCCACGCTGGTCCGCTCGGGATTGGTTCGGCCTCCGAAAAAGGCTAATATATAAGTTCGGCCGTTCGAGAGTTCGGGAGATGGACCGATGAGTCGATGGGTCAGTAGGCGGGGCGATGGGCCGCCTCGTGGAACCACCTGTGCAAACCGGCCTTCGAATTTTTACTCTTGCCGACCCAACTCCTGAATTCTCGGGCTGCCGAAGTGCCGTATAATATAGCACAGTCGGGATAGGTTCCCAACACGGTGTGCCCCGCAGGAGGTGCGGGACGATCCGGGGATGGCGGGGCTTGGGTTCTTTGACAATTCGGTCGTTCCCGGTCGTTACCCGAGGTAAATTTCGAGACGCAGGAGCGTAGCGTATGATGATGGGATGGGTTCGCTTGCTATTTTGGGTGGCCCTGTGGGTCACGGGTTTTTGGGCGCTACGGCTCTGGAAAGGTTCCACATGGCCTGCTTGGACGGCCTGGCTGGGCGGCCTGGCGATGGTCGCCTTGGCGGAAGGGTTTGTGTGGGCCGTCCAGAAGACGGGCGAACAAAAACGTATAGGCATGGCCTTTGGCTTCCTCTCGTCCTTGCTGGTCGCCGGTCTGGCGGCGATTCCCCTGGGTGTCTTACCGATGGAGCCCCCTGTGAAGACTTTCGTGGGAGCAAGTCTCTTTCTGCTTATTACCTTCGTGGGTCTGTTGCTGGGTTATCAGTATCCCACCTGGTTTCACCCCGTGCGGGTCTTTGAACTCCTGAAGTCTTACCACAGCGGGAAGAATTACAAAATCCTGGACACCAGCGTCATCATCGACGGTCGGATCGCTGACCTGGTCGAGACGGGCTTCATCGAAGGCACGCTCGTCGTCCCCCGCTTCGTCCTGCGGGAGCTCCAATATATCGCCGACTCGGCCGACCCTATCCGCCGTAATCGGGGCCGCCGGGGCTTGGAGATGCTCCAACGTATGCAGAAGAAGGGGGATATTGACATCGCTATCATGGAGATCGACTTCCCGGCCGTGAAGGAGGTCGACCTGAAGCTCATCGAGCTAGCGAAACAGATTGCCGCCAAGATCATCACCAACGACTACAACCTGAACAAGGTCGCTCAGCTCCACAACGTGAAAGTCCTTAACATTAATGAGCTCGCTACGGCCCTGAAGCCTGTCGTCTTGCCTGGAGAGACGATGAGCGTTTACATCCTGAAGG
>JANXAA010000093.1:4365-7830 GCA_025061865.1 Acidobacteriota bacterium
ACCAGGGCGTGGCCTACCTGGAAGACGGCACGATGGTCGTCGTCGACAACGCCCGTAAGATGATCGGCCGGAACATCGAGATCACGGTGACCAGCGTGCTCCAGACGTCGATGGGCAAGATGATCTTCGGGAAGTACGAGGGCTCCCAGGCGGGCTCGTCGTGAGGCGAAGCCCGGTCCCTTCGAGGGTAGACGGATGCAGCAAATCGACGAAATAGTCCCGGTTCCCGTCACAGTCACCCTCATCGGCCGACCCAACGTGGGCAAGTCCACGTTATTCAACCGTTTGACGGGTCGCCGACAGGCCATCGTCACGTCAGTCCCCGGCACGACCCGGGACCGTCGGGAAGGGACCTTCGTGTGGAACGGGCTTCGGTACCGGCTGTATGACACGGGTGGCCTATTGGCTGACGAGACTGAAATGTTTCAAGAGGCGATTCTCGAGCAGTGCCGCCGGGCCATCGAGGAAAGCGCGGTCGTATGGCTCGTCGTAGACGGCCGCGAGGGCCTTACGGTAGCCGACACCGAGTTGATGACCTGGCTTCGAAAACAGGGCAAACCCGTCTGGGTCCTGGTCAATAAACTAGATACACCGAACCTCCAGCGGCAAGCGGCCGAGTTCTACCGACTCGGCCCCGACCGCTTGTGGGCGATTAGCGCTGAGACGGGTCTCAACTTGGGCGACCTCTTGGACGAATTGGCTCGACGCTGGCCCAGCGTGCCCGAGGTGCCCGAAGGCCCCGTTCCCGAAGAAGTCCCCCGTATCGCCATCATCGGACGGCCCAATGTCGGCAAATCTTCCCTGGTCAACCGCTTGCTGGGCTACCCCCGGGTCATCGTCAGTGAGATCCCAGGGACGACCCGGGACGTCGTGGACGTCGAATGGCGATGGGACGGCCACCGTTGGATCTTGCTGGATACGGCGGGCCATAAGAAACGCTCGAAAGCCCGGGACTGGCCGGAACGGGTCAGCCTCCTCATGCTCCGGCGGGCGCTGGTCCGGTCCGACCTCGCGTGGCTGGTCCTTGATGCGACCCAGCCCATCGTCCGTCGGGACCGTCAATTGGCCGGCTGGTCTCTTCGGGCGGGAAAGGGCCTGGTGGTCCTCTGGAACAAAGTCGACCTCGTCCCGGCTTCCGGCCGGCCGGCCCTGTTCCAGCAAGCGCGGGAACTCCTGCAGTTCGTCGCTTATGCCCCCGTCTTGTGCGTGTCGGCCCTCACGGGCGAGGGCCTGGAGGCCCTCGTCGACACGACGGAAGCGGTCTGGCACAATCTGACTCGCCGAGTCACGACTGGCGTCTTGAATCGGTACTTGGAGCACGAAGCCGATACAGTCGTCGGGATGGCCCGGGGCCGGCCCATCCGGCTCAAGTACATCACCCAGGTCTCGACCCGACCGCCGACCTTTGCCCTGTTCTTGAGCCGTCCCGGTCACGTGCGTCCGGAACATCTCCAGAAAATCGAAAAGTGGCTTCGTACCCAATTGGACTTCACTGGGACCCCGATCCGACTCGTCATCGCCAGTCGAAAGGCCCCGCAGAGCCGTCGGCCGAAATCCCGTGCCCCTTGGGCGCCGGTCTCCGGGAAGGGTCCGGTTACCACCGCGGGACGTCGATAAGGAGGTCTCATGCCCGTCTTTAATTACGCGGCACGAGAATTAATTATTAAAATTGTCTATTACGGGCCGGCCCTCTGCGGTAAGACGACGAATCTGGAATACATCTACGCCCAACTACCGCCCGATAAGAAGGGCAAAATGCTCTCCTTGGCCACGGAGTCGGACCGGACCCTCTTCTTTGACTTCCTCCCCATCGATTTGGGGACCGTCCAAGGCTGGAAGGTCCGGGTCCAGCTCTACACCGTCCCCGGCCAGGTCTTTTACGACGCCACCCGGCGCCTTGTCCTAAAGGGCGCTGACGGCGTCGTGTTCGTCGTCGACTCCCAAAAGGAGATGCTAGAGTCTAACTTAGAAAGCTGGGAAAACATGAAGACCAACCTGACTCACAACAGCCTGGACTTCTGGAATATCCCTCTGGTCCTCCAATACAACAAGCGAGACCTTAAAAACATCTTGCCTGTCCCGACTCTCGATGCCCGCATCAACGAACGGAAGGCCCCTTACTTCGAGGCCGTCGCCATCCATGGGACCGGCGTGATGGAAACTCTCCGAGAAGCCGTGAAGCTCACCCTACAGGCGGTCCAGCAACGCGTCGCTACTCGGCCGGAGGCCGTCACCGGAACGCCCTCGGAAGTCTCCCCACCCCGGGTCGAACCGTCGCTGTCCCCAAGTCCATTCTTGCAAGCGTCGGGTCTCTCAGAGGCGGTCCCGGCAGGCCAGTCCCTGGCGGAGCCTGTCGCTCCCGTCGCCGAACCGGAGCCCGCCCCGTCGGATGCTCTCACGTCCTTTGAAAGCATCGACGAGATGATCGAATTGCAACCCATCGAAGAGGTCATGGCCGAACCGTCTCCCGGTTTGGAACTCTCGGTCCCCCTGCAGGAACCCCTGGAAGAGGAGCCCATCGAGGCATTTGAAACGATGCTCTTGCAGGAAGTGCCACCGCCTTACGAAGTCGCCCCGGCCCCACTGGCTTCGCCTGAGAATGTCAGCCCGGCCCTGGACCTGTCCCTGCCCCCTTCTGCTTCGGAGAGTCCGGCGCCGATGCATATCGAGACGCCCCCAGCCCCCCGCCCGCCGGCACCCCGATGGGTCGTAGACGCCCGGTCCGAACCGGTCACCGTGGAAGTCACGTCGACGACCGAGGGCCTTCATATTCGCTTGACCCTCCACATTACCCTCCACTTGATCACCCAGGCGGGTCGATCGACGAAAGAAAGCGGCGGGGTGATGGAGTGAGTCATCGTCGGGGGCCGGTGGGCCAGATAGGCAAATGGGTCTGCCGACCTGCCCAAGCTCGGACATCATGAAAGAAACGGTAGCCCGTGTCTCGACAGGCTTTCTGGAAGTCCCGACCCTGAGCGTCTCGACTGAACGTTGTATTATCCTGCAAGGCGTCCGCCATCATAACCTGAAAGGTCTGGACCTCTGTCTGCCTAAATACCAGCTCATCGTCGTCACGGGCCCCAGTGGTTCCGGCAAGTCCTCCTTGGCCTTCGAGACGATCTATGCCGAGGGCCGACGTCGGTACCTGGAGACCCTATCGACGTACGCCCGTCAGTTCATCCGCCAGATGGACAAACCCGACGTCGAACGTATCGTCGGCCTTCAGCCGGCGGTCGCCCTCGAGCAGAAGAAGACGCCCCCCCACCCCCGTTCGACGGTCGGCACCGTCACAGAAATTTATGACCACTTGCGTTTGCTGTTCGCTCGGCTGGGTACTCCCTTCTGCCCGGCCTGTGACCGGCCCCTCCAGCCTCAGACGATCGACCAGATGGTCCAGACAATCCTGGCCCGCTGGACGGGTGAGCCTGTCGCCATCACGGCACCCATCGTCCGGGGTCGGAAGGG
>JANXAA010000094.1 GCA_025061865.1 Acidobacteriota bacterium
GCCTCTTCCATAAGGGGCGCCCGGGCCTCAGGGGGAAGCTTCTCGATCTGCTGCTGGTGTTGGGGCTGGGCCCAAACGAGGCCCCAGCTTACCCCGACCAAGATTACGAGCCCGACCCAGCTACGACGAACTCGCATGGCGCTCCTCCTAAAATCATATCGTAATAAAATTATATAGTATAAATGAAAACTACTGAAGGATTAAACCGCCGAGCCGCAAAGGCATTCTTCCCTGACAGCGTGAAGCCGTGACTGAAATACTCGGATATATAGCCGCCGCCCCAAAGCGCCAGCGAAAACTTTTTGTAGGAAATCGTGATAGTCGGAAAGAGAGTCCACTGATGACCCGCTGGCGCTACCTCGTCCCCATCGACCCGAGTGGGACCGTAAGTCGGCCGTTTGATCATCAGGCCCACCTCAATAGCCCCATGTTCACCTACAGAAAACCGGTAAGACGCGCCCACGAAGGGGACCCGCTCATCAAAAGGATCGACTTCTTGATTCCCCTCCAGGTGTTTCAGAGAGATGACGTAATCTAACCCGGCCCGCAATGTCAGAAGACCTTTGCCGACTTGAAGCGGCCATTTCCCATAAACCGCCCAATAGACCTCATCGCTTAAGTTGGTCAGAGGCACCTCACCCCGACTCACGTCAGGCTGGGGCGCCGTGTCCATAAAGTAGCCTGCGGATATATCAAAATAACGGGTTCGGAAAGCCCCGTAGAAAAAGACCCACACGAGGCTAAAGTCGGATCCCTTCCATTCGTGGTCCTGGGAAACACGGATCTGCCAGAAGGCCCACAGCGTACCAAATGCCACAGACGGCTCCAGCCGGGGCGCCCAACCCGAGATGGGAATGGTGTACTCTAAACCGGGCGCTACGATCGGGTTCCACAATTCGAAGTGTTCGGGCCGGTAACGTCGCCCCTGGGCATCGTAGAATTCATATAACTTCTGGGTCTCTGTAATCAAAATCAATGAAAGTTGAGCCCAGGCCGTAGAACTACCGAAACCCACGAAAACAAGTAAAACTAATAGTATATACTTAAGCTTCATAATAAATCCCTCCCTCAATTCCTTAATTCTTTCAAGCGGCCCTTCCCCTTTTGAAATTAACCCTTCTGCCTGGGGTATCCTGGAAAGTTCATGCGCTTAATCTGTCGACCTACACACCTGCCTTTCACCGCTCCTGAGGGGGTCTATCGACTCAGCTAAGCCGGCGGGCCGCTTGCTCAGATGTAAGCATTCTACTTAAATGCGTTCCAGACGTCAACGGAAGACTGGGACGTCCGCCGGGTAGGCGCCTGCATCCTGAAAACTTAGGTTCCCTTAGGATCAGGGTCGACGTCTGGTCCTACCCATTCAGGGAATTTCAGTCAAAGGTCCTGACGTCAGGATGCCGGAAGCTTCAGGAGCGCCTGGAAAGTCCTGGGTTTTAGTCGAGCTGGAAGCTGCTCGAAGGCGTCGGGGACGTCTTACAAAACTCGGCAGATTCCACATTCTGTCGTGGTAGCGACCGCCGTTTCTGCGAGGTCAGGCAACGCTGTAGTTAACCACAGGTTCTGAAGAGCCATGGGACGAAGCAAGGCTTATCGACTGTGGTTATCTGCCAAATTTGAGCGTCCTTTGAGAAGGTCAGCCCTCACCTGCATTTTTCTCCGAGCGACGCCTCTGCTATCCCGATGAGGGTTCTTTCTGGGTTGAAGGCTTGGGATTTCCCGCGGCCATCTGTAATGAAGCTCTCGAGTCGGTAGGCTCTTTGTCCCATGGATCTGCGGGTCTCGGCGCCTATGTCAGTTCTCGGGTCTCTCAAAACGTTCCACAACTGGACTTGAATTATTTTTCGTCTGGCGGCTGGACGTAGGGGTGCCGGTAAACGCCTGCTCCAGCGAGCAGGGCGGGGAATAATTTAGCGTAAGCGGGGATGGACTGATGGCCTTTCCTTCATCGGGGGTCGTCGGGGTCCAGGGCCGCTACGGGGCGGGCCGTCCAGCCGTAGCGGGCGACATACGAACGAGTTTCTCGGACAATTTCTCTGCTTAGCCAGAGGAGTCCGACGAGGTTCGGGAGGGCCATCAGTCCATTCATGATGTCCGACAGGGTCCACACGAAAGTCAAGCTCCGGATAGTCCCGAAAAAGGCGGCCAGGACAAAGAGGACCCGGTAGGGGACGACGGCCCGGACGCCGAAGAGGTACTCGACGCTCTTTTCCCCGTAGTAGCTCCAGCCGAGGATTGTCGAGAAAGCGAACATGGCGAGGCTTAGGGATACGATCATGTGGCCCCACTCGCCCGGGAGGCCTCGACGGAACGCCTCCTGACTGAGGGGCGCTCCATTGAGGCCCGTGTCCCAGGCGCCAGTCGTCAGGATGACGAGGCCCGTCATCGAGCAGACGACGATCGTGTCGATGAACGTCTGGGTCATCGAGACCATCGCCTGTCGGACGGGCTCCCGGGTCTGGGCGGCGGCCGCTGCGATCCCGGCTGAGCCGAGACCCGATTCGTTAGAGAAGATGCCTCGGGCGACGCCCCATCGGACGGCCTGGTTCACGGCGGCCCCGGCGAACCCCCCGACGGCAGCGGTCCCCTGGAAGGCGCCGGTCAGGATAGCGGCCAGCGCTTCCGGGATCCGGTCAAGATGGAGCCAGAGAATGAAGAAAGCTCCACCCATGTACGTAAGGATCATGAGCGGCACGAAGAAGCTGGTAAATCGGCCGATGGACCGGACACCCCCGAGGATAACGGCGGCGGTCATCGTGGCGATGGCGACCCCGCTGACCCACATGGGGACCCCGAAGGAGTGACGCAGGGCGTCGGCGACGGAGTTGGACTGTACCATATTACCGATGCCGAAGGCGGCGATGGCCGCAAACAAGGCAAACAGGGTCCCCAGGCCTCGTCCGATGGGTCCTCCGACGGCCCGGGACAAGTAATACATCGGACCCCCGGCCTGTTCGCCCCGTTCGTTGGTGATGCGGTAGCGAACCGAGAGGAGGGCTTCCGAGTACTTGGTGGCCATCCCGACGAGGCCCGTCATCCACATCCAGAACAGGGCCCCCGGGCCTCCGAGGGCGATCGCCGTGGCCACGCCGGCGATATTCCCAGTGCCGACGGTCGCCGCCAGGGCCGTCATCAAGGCCTGGAAGTGGGAAATATCGCCCTCTGCCCCGGGCTCCCGCCGGACGACGAAGGCTAAATACAAAGAATGCCATAGGGCCCGAAACTGAAATCCCCGTAAACGCAGGGTTAGGTACAGACCCGTCAGGAGCAGGAGCGGAACGAGGCCATAGGGCCCCCATACGAAATCAGCGATTTTCTGAATCCACGTTGGGACGTCCATCTACACCCCGCCCTTCGCAATGACGTAACGCGGCTCTGTTACGAGGAGATGAGGAGCGCGAGCCCCCGGCCCGAGCGTCGCCGACCCCCAGGGCAGATTGTGACAAAGCGACGGGACGTCAGGGGCCGTGACGGAGTGAAGAAAGAATCGGTATTTCGACTACCGCGGACTACGGTGGAAAGGCCTGGTCGATTCGGGCGACGTCCTCCGGAGCCAAGACGAAGTCAAGGGCCGCCACGTTTTCCCGGAGGTGCTCGACGCTCTCCGTCTTGAAGATAAGTATAACGTCCCGCTGACGGGCCAGGAAATTCAGGATGACCTGATAGGGGGTTCGTCCGTAGCGGGTAGCGATGTCTTGGAGGACGCGCCATTCGGGTCTCCGTCGGGGGATCCGCCCTTCCCAGAAGGGCGAGTAGCCCGAGACCGTGAGGCCTGCCTCTCGGCAGTATGGGATGAGGTCTCGCTCGATACGGCGATTCGTCAGATTGTATTCGACCTGGTCGTTGACGAGGGCGTGAGGCCGAAAGAGGGCCTGGGCCCGGCGGAGGTCGGACACGTCCAAATTACTCACGCCGACGAACCGGACCTTGCCTTGCTCGAGGAGGGTCTGGAAGGCCCGCAAGGTCTCCTCCAGGGGTGTATCCCGCTCGAGCCAATGGAGAAGGTACAAGTCCAGGTAGGACGTCCGAAGTCTGCGAAGACTCCGCTCACAGGCCTCCAGTGTTCCCCGATAGGTGGCGTGGCGAGGATGGACTTTGCTGGTAATGAACACACGGTCTCGGATGTCCCGGACGGCCGTCCCGATGACCTCTTCCGCGCCGGGGTACATCTCAGCCGTATCGATGTGGAAGACGCCCAGGTCCACGGCGGCCCGGATCGTTGCCCCCATGCGAGCGGCGTCCCGGAAGTTCCACGTGCCTAAAGCCAGGACGGGGAGCTGGACGCCCGTCCGTCCGAGTTCGATCGTCCACATAGGGCTGTGTCGGCAACTGGGGAATCCGGCCGTTCGGCAGGTGGGCAGTTCAGCAGACAGTCAAACCCACACAGTGCTCACGATACACGATGATATATAAATGATGCACGCTCAGGAGACATCCGTATGATGCGGGCTCTCGCCCCGGCATGAATCTCGGCGTCCCGAGAGAGGGGTCTTTTTTGATGCAGGACTGGAGCGCTCCGAATGCATCTTTAGACCTACCTTTCTCGGGCGCCGGCCTCTCGGAGGACCCGGACGACCTCGGTGTGGGCCTTCTGGGAGGCCCACAGGAGGGCCGTCATGCCGCTCCGGTCGTGGGCGTTCACGTCGGCCCCGGCTTGAAGCAGGATCCGCACGGCCTCGGCCCGGCCTTGCCAGGCTGCCCACATGAGGGGTGTCATGCCCTTGGCATCCGGGGCGTTCACGTCGGCTTGGGCTTGGATCAGGCGTTTCAAGACGGGGCCATGGCCCTCGCCGGCGGCCCAACTCAGCGCCGTCCGGCCGGCGGCGTCACGAGCTTCTTTATCTGCACCGGCTCGGAGGAGGACATCCACGACCTGAATGCGTCCCTCCCGGGCAGCCCAGATTAAGGCCGTCCGGCCCTCCCGGTCCCGGGCATGGAGGTCGGCCCCGGCTTGAATGAGAACCTGAACGACGTCGGCGTGGCCCTCACCGGCGGCCCACAGGAGGGCCGTCCGGCCGTTGGCGTCTTTGGCTTCCCGGCGGGCTCCGGCCTGGAGGAGTCGGCGGACGACGTCGGCATGGCCGCCCCGGGCCGCCCACAAGAGGGCTGTCATCCCATTGACGTCCTGGGCGTGGACGTCGGCCCCGGCTTGAAGCAAAGCCTGGACGATATCTGCGTGGCCCTCGCCGGCGGCCCACAGGAGGGCCGTCACGCCATTCCGGGCTTTCACGTGGAGGTCGGCCCCGGCTTTGAGTAGAGCTTCCACGGCGGCCCGATGACCCAAACCGGCCGCCCACGTCAGGGCCGTCAGGCCCTCAGCATCCGGAGCGTTGACATTTGCACCGGCCTTTAGGAGCACGGGGATGACCTCGGCTCGGTTGAGTCGGGCCGCCCACGTCAGGGCCGTTCGACCGCTCCGGTCCTGGGTCGAGACCCGCGCACCGGCCCGCAGGAGGGCTTGGACGACTTCAAGATGCCCTTCACCAGCGGCCCACATCAGGGCTGTCATCCCGTCCCTATTCTGGGCATGCACGTCAGCGCCCGCCTGCAGGAGCTGAAGCACGACAGCCTTGTGCCCAGCCCCGGCGGCCCACAGGAGGGCCGTCATACCGTCCTTGTCCCGGGCTTTTATGTCCGCCTTTGCCCGGAGCAAAGCCGCGACGATCTCTCCATGTCCCTGACGGGCGGCCCACATTAGGGCCGTCCGACCGTTCTCGTCTTTCGTGTCGACCGGTACACCTGCCTGGAGGAGGGCCTGAAGGGCCTGCAGATCGCCCCGTTGAGCGGCTTCTATGAGTAAAAGTCCATCCTTTTGTCCCCAAGCTGTCTCGACTGCGACGCCCACCCCGAGGACCCCGACGACCCCGCTCAAGACAAGGACCCATCGGAATCCCCAGGTCTTAGAAGAGAAATACTTGCAAACGGCCATATTTCCAGCTCCCCTTCTAATAGAAACGCTCGCTCCAGGGGTGCGTAAGCCTCCCTCCTGAAGGCCCGCGCCCCCACTCTCGCACGGCGGCTTGGCTTCGTTTCGAGTCTCTTACGACCGAACGCCAAGATTTTATCAACAACCTTCATGCCGTAGAGCCAAGCCGGCCTCCTGTCCCCAAACGCCGAACTTGCTGAATGGCCATACCCCTGAACTACCGAGTCCCTTCGCCTACCGGGTCGTTCCCTCCGGGTCGACGTGGACGGTCACCTCGGCCATCGGGAACTCCTGTCGGATGCGCTCGATGAGGTCCTCGGCCAAGTCGTGGGCCGCTTCAAAAGAATACGACCGGTCGACCTCGATGTGAAATTCGATGAAGATCCGACGACCGGCACGTCGGCTCCGGAAGTCGTGGGGCCGCTGGACGGCCGGATGAAACGTTTGGATGATCTCCATCAGCCGTCGGTTCTCCTCGGGCGTCAGCGTCCGGTCCATGAGCTCCTGCACACTCCGACGGGCGATCCCGAAGGCCCCCACCAGCATGTAGAGGACGATTCCCAGGCTGAACAGGCCGTCCCAGAAGGTCCGGCCCGTCCGTTGGACCAGGAGGAGGCTGACCAGACCGCCGAGATTCGTCAGGAGGTCCGTCTCGTAGTGAAACGCATCCGCTCGAATGGCGACAGACCCCGTCCGGCGGACGACCCATTGCAGAAAGACTGTCAGGATAAGCGTCGCCGTCCACGAGACACCCAGAATCCCGATCCCCGTCGTGACCTGTCGAAGGGGGGCCGGACGGATCAGCGTCTCGACACTCCGATATCCCAGGACGAGGGCTGAAAATCCAATGATGTAACTCTGACTCAGGGCGGCGATACTCTCGGCCTTCCCGTAGCCATAGTGAAAGTGCTCGTCCGGCGGTCGAAAAGACTGGCGAATGAAAAAGAAGTTTGTGCCCGAGGCCAGCAGGTCCAGAAAGGAGTCGGCCATCAGCGACCACAGGGTCATGGCGTGGGTCACGAAGCCTCCCCAAAGCTTCAGGAGCGCCAGACTGATGGTCGTCCCCATCGAGACGGCGGCCGCCGCCTGCGCAAGAGGTACTTGCCGACGTGTCCCCGAAGCCGACCTACCTCCCGTCATCCTTCCGCACCTCTACAGCCGGATGACCCGAGGCTCACTCATCCAGCCCCGGCATGGTTTCCAAGTGACCCCCAGGCCGCCTCTCCAAAATCCCGCATCCTGACGACCTTGCCCTAACGAGCGGGGCTTGGGTCTAATATCCCCATTTTTGAGTCCGACACTCCCCTATTCCCCATGCCTAATCGATCTCGACTCCGTCCCGGGTCATGCGGTCGACGACGTCTCGGACTTGGGTGGACTCGCCTTCGGCATACCCGTGGGGTTCGAGACAGGGAATGCCCAGAGTGCGCTTGACGATGGCGTAATCGTCAGCCCGGGGCGGGTCGGCATAGACGACGAGGAGGTCGACGTCGCTGGGGGCCGTCGCCCGGCCGCGGGCCCAGGACCCGAACAGGACGACCCGGCCGGGAGCGCATCCGAGTATCGGGTCGGGATATAGGCCTTATCCAACTCCAAGGCCGCTTCCCGCAGGGCGTCGGGAACTTCATGCCGCTCGGCCAGGACTTCCAGCAAATCGGCCACCGAATGCCCCCAGGCTTCAAGGCCCATACGATACAAGACGGCTTTCACGGCCTTCTGGGCCGCCTGCTGGACGGAAAACGGGCCCACTCATAGAAGGTCCCGCCGGAG
>JANXAA010000095.1 GCA_025061865.1 Acidobacteriota bacterium
GTATAAGGAAATCGACAAGCGCACGCTGTACCTGATCTTGACGAAGCCCATTACGCGAGAACGCTTCCTGCTAGGGAAGTATTTCGGGCTCGTCCTGACACTCTTGGTCATCCATGGCGTAATGACGGTCTTCCTGATGGCCTACCTCGGCCTGCTCGGACGGTGGAACCCCCGCCTCCTCGTGGCCCTTTACGGGACCCTACTGGAGGTCCTGGTCGTGACGGCCGTGGCTACGATGTTCTCGACATGGACGACGCCCATCTTGAGCGGCCTGTTTACGCTCAGCGTATGGGTCATCAGTCGGGGGAGTCGGAGCTTGTTGGCCCTGGCCGATGTCGTCCGGGCTAAGAGCCCCTGGCTGGCAAGCCTCATCGAGGCCGTGTATTACTGTATCCCAAACTTGGACCGCATGAACCTGGATGCCTATGCTATTCACGGCGTGGCCCTGCCCCCCGGCTATCTCCTGAGCATCACTGTGGCCGCAGGTCTGTACACGGCCATCATGCTCCTGCTGGCGGTCCTCCTGTTCCAACGGCGGGACTTCACTTAGGGGGATGTAGCAAGGGTGTCAGGTCCCGGATGCCGAGTCTCAGAAAAGACCGAAGGCTCTAGTCCACAGACTTACCTCGGCGGTCGGGATTTTTTGGTCTCGGGCCGAAGGTAGGACTCTGTCCAGTGGGATTTTATGGTGCGCAAGGCTCTGACCGGGGTCTTCCAAGTCCGCGGGTCCACGGCGGTTTGAACGATGCCCCATCTTGGGGTGGGGGCCTCCTCTCAGGTGCCCCGCTGGTTCTGAGGGGCGTTGGTCGGGGTGATGTTTCTTTCTATAATGAAGCTGAGGCGGGGTAATTCCGGACGTGGGGCGCCTCGGATCCATCCTGGAGGCCGGTCATGAATGGGTACACGACCGACCGTATCCGTAACGTCGCCGTCGTCGGTCACGGGGCGACGGGGAAGACTTCCGTCGTGAGCTGCCTTCTGTATACAGCCGGGGCGACTGAGCGCCTTGGGCGCGTCGACGAGGGCCACGCCGTGACGGACTTCACGGACGAGGAGATCGAGCATCGGCGGAGCTTCTACACGGCCCTGGCCTATCTGGAATGGAAGAAGACGAAGGTCAACCTCCTGGACACGCCGGGCTACGGCCCTTTCATCTTTGAGGCCAAGGGCGCCCTCCACGTCGCCGATGCCGCCCTCATCGTCGTAGACGCGACTGTCGGCCCCGAAGTCATCACCGAGAAGGTCTGGGAATTCGCTCGGAGCTTCGGCGTCCCCCGGGCGATCGTCTTGAACAAGATGGACCGGGAACGGGCCGACTTCGGACGGGTCCTGGAACTGACCCAGAAGGTCTTCGGCCGGGAGGTCGTGCCTGTCCAGGTACCTATCGGGCAGGAAGCTAGTTTTCAGGGCGTCGTCGATCTCATCACCCGGACAGCCTATGTCTATGAGCCTCGCGGGCTAGGCCGTCCGCAGACCCGTCCGGTCCCCGAGGACCTTCAAGAGACCGTCGACTCGTATCGGGAGAAGCTCATCGAGCTGGTCGCCGAGAACGACGAGGCATTGATGAACCAGTACTTCGAGACGGGCGACCTGAAGTCGGAGGACTTCCTGCGGGGCCTTCGGACGGCTTTCGCCCAGGGCGTGATCGTCCCTGTTTTTTGTGTCTCGGCGGAACTCAACGTGGGCTTGGTGAATCTGCTGGATGCCATCGTCGCGTGGTTTCCCGACCCCTCGCAGCGGGGTGCCGTCGAGGCCCTCGACGCCAACGGTCGGACGGTCTCGGTGGCGGTGCGATCCTCGGACCCGACGGCCCTTTTCGTCTTCAAGACGATTTCAGACCCCTACATGGGGCGTATCAACGTGGCCAAAGTATATGCGGGCACACTCCGGCCTGACACGACCCTGGCCCACACGGTCCGGGGCCATGAGGAGAAAATCGGCGCCCTTCAAGTCATGATGGGCAAGCAGTTGAAGACCGTCCCGGAACTCTCCGCGGGAGACTTTGTCGCCTTAACGAAACTGAAGGACACCCGGACGGGCGACACCTTGTGTGACCCGACCCGGCGGATCCGCTTCCGGCCTGTCGACTATGGCAAGCCGACGGTCTTCTACGCCGTGTCGCCCAAGGGGAAGGCTGACGAGGACAAGCTGAGCGTCGCCCTCCAGCGGCTTCAAGACGAAGACCCCATGCTCCATATCGAGCGAGACCCCCAGACGAAGGAGCTCATCATCAGCGGCTCGGGCCAACTTCATATCCAAGTCGCCATCGAGCGGCTCCGGCGGAAGTTCGGCGTCGAGGTCGAACTCCATCAGCCTAAGATTCCTTATCGGGAGACGATCAAGGGGACAGCCGAAGCCGAGGGCCGCTACGTCAAGCAGTCCGGCGGTCGGGGCCAGTACGGCGTCTGCTTCATCCGGATCGAGCCCCTGCCGCGGGGCGCTGACTTTGAGTTCCAAGAGACCATCTTCGGCGGGGCTATCCCGAAGCAGTACATCCCGGCCGTGGAAAAGGGTATTCAGGAGGCTCGTCAGCACGGTGTCCTGGCGGGCTATCCCGCCGTCGACTTCAAGGTCACGCTCTTTGACGGCAAGTACCACGAGGTCGACTCGTCGGACCTGGCCTTCAAAATCGCTGGCTCCATCGCCTTCAAGCACGCCATGGAGAAGGCGAACCCTGTCCTTCTGGAGCCTATCATGAAGGTGTCCGTCTACACGCCCGAGGAACACCTGGGCGACGTCATGGGCGACCTCAACGGACGGCGGGCTCGCATCTTGGGCATCGACCGGGCCGGCTCCCTGCAGGTCGTCCAGGCCTACGTCCCGATGGCCGAACTCATCAACTACGCAGCGGCTGTCACGTCCCTGACAGGCGGGCGGGGCTCCTTTGAGATGGAGTTTTCCCATTACGACGAGGTCCCGCCTCATATTGCTCAACGAGTCGTCGAGGAAGCTCGCCGGCGCCAAGCGGCGGCCGGGGAGTCCACCTGAAATTAGGTGCGGGGTGTCGAGTTCAAGGGGTTGGGTATCCGGGACCAGGAGTCGGAGGTCCGGGATCAGCTTTCCTGAACCCCCGATTCCCGACCCCTGACAGCCCCACCCCAAAGATTCAGCTGGACAGCTTACTATCGACCCCAGACCTATTTCGGGAGTCGGGTCGGCCTCGTTGAAGGACGAGGCATCTCGATGGTCCCGTCAGGTCTGGTGATACGCAGGTTCCATCCTCGAAAATCGAGGAGGGAGGCCCCGATGAGGCGCTGGAACACGGAAGTGGCGATCGTCGGTGCGGGCTGGAGCGGCTTTCGTTCGATCTCGCCCGACCTTTCCTTTCGGGAAATGATGTTCGAGGCCGCTACGAAGGCCTATAGCGACGCCGGCATCGATCCCCGCCGTGACCTGGACGGTTTAGTCACGGCTGAAGAGGATTTCCACGAGGGTGTTGCCATCAGCGACGAGTACGTCCCTGACCAAATGGGGGCTGTCCTGAAGTCTGTCCATACCATTGCTGGGGATGGCCTCCAGGCCCTGGCGGCCGGAGTCATGCAAATTGCTGCTGGAGCAGGCCGCATCGTGGCCGTTGAGTCCCACAGCAAGGCGAGCAACGTATTGAACCTGGACCAAATCACGGCCCTCGCCCTGGATCCGGTCTATCAACGGCCCCTGGAGGCCCATCCGATTTTCATCGCGGGTCTAGAATTCCGTCGGTACCTGGAGGTTACGGGTACGCCCATCGAGCACGTCGCCCGTGTAGTCGTGAAAAATCGCCGGAATGCCCTCCGGAACCCCCGAGCCGCCTTTCCGGCTGACCTCACCCTGGAGGACGTGCTCCATAGCGAGCCTCTGGCTGAACCCCTCACGCGGGCGATGGCCGCCGACCCGGCCGATGGATGCGTCGTCTTTGTCCTGGCCCGGGGCGACGTCGCCCGGACGCTGACCGACCGGGCCGTCTGGATCCGGGGCCTCGGATGGGCCACGGATTCCTATACACTGGAGAACCGAGACTGGGAGGGGGCCCGCTATCTCCGACAGGCGGCCGAACGGGCCTACCGGCAGGCTGGAATCCAGTCCCCCCGGCGGGCCTTCGACCTCGTCGAGGTCGATGACACGTTTGCTTACAAGGAACTTCAGCACTTGGAAGCCCTGGGTCTCTGCCGGCCGGGGGAGGCCGGGCGGTGGACGGCCGAGGGTGCTACGGAGGTCGGGGGCGAGCTCCCCGTCAATCCCTCTGGGGGGTGTTTGGGCGAAGGCCATCTCTTAGAGGCCTCCGGTTTGGCCCGGCTTCTGGAAGCCGTACTTCAACTTCGGGGCGAAGCTGGGCCCCGCCAGGTCCCGAATGCTCGTACGGCCCTGGTCGCTTCCTGGCGGGGTTTGCCGACGACTACGGGAGCCGTGGCCGTTCTGAGCCGGGAGCCCTGATGGCAAAGGCAATAAGGCAGCCAGGAGGAGTGAAGTCAGGCGGCCGAAGGTCAGAAAGCTCGAAGGCAAAAGGATAGTAAGGTAATAAGAAGAATAGTAGGATAGACGGCAGGGCCTTTTGCTCTCTCCCATCTTCTGTAGCCTTATCGCCCTACTGGCTTAATGCTTTTGGGGTAGGGAGGTAGAGACGATGGCCGGACGACGAGTGGCGATCGTCGGTGCGGGGATGACCAAGTTCGTCCGCCGAGCCCTGGAGACAGGTCCCGAGCTGGCTTGGGAGGCCGCCAGCAAAGCGCTCGAATCCTGTGAAATGACCTTGGACCAGATCGATGCCGTAGTCCTGGGGTCGGCCCCCGACGCTTTCGACGGAGTTCATATGAAGGTCGAGTACCTGAGTCCCGGCGCCGGTGCGTGGGGCAAGCCCACGATCCGGGGCTTCGTGGGCGGTGGAACGGGTGTCTTTGCGGCCATCCAGGGCTGGTACCATATTGCCAGCGGGATGTTCGATACAGTCCTGGTCGTTTGCGAAGAGAAGATGTCTTCCTGTCATCCCCATCCCCAGGCCGCCTTCAACTACATCTTTGACCCTACGACGGAGCGTCCCCTGGGTCCAAACCTCCTGTGGATTTTCGCCTTGGAGATGAACGCGTACATGACCAAGTACGGCCTCACCAAGCGGGACATCGCCCTGGTGGCCGTTAAGAACAAACGGAACGCGGCGGGGCATCCGGCGGCCCAGTTAGCCGACCCGGACATCACCGTCGAGGACGTCCTGAACTCGGAAGTCCTGGCCTGGCCGGTTCAACGCTTGGACGTCTCGCCGACCAGTGACGGAGCCGCCGCCATCGTGATGGCGGCTGAACATGTAGCCCGCCGGGTGACGAACAAGCCCGTCTGGGTCGAAGGCGTCGGCTGGTCTCTGGACACGCAGTACTGGACGAATCGAGACCTGTCGTATCCGACGTACGTCGAGGAGGCAGCCCGTAAAGCGTACGCCATGGCGGGCATCCGGGAACCCCGCAAGGAAATCCACATCGTGGAGCCTTATGACCCCTTTGATTACAAGGAACTCCATCACCTGGAAGGACTGCTCTTGGCGGACCGAGGGAAGGCAGCTGAGTTAGTCGTTCTGGGCACCGCTAACCGGGACGGGGATATGCCGGTGACGCCCTCGGGCGGTCTCTTGGGCGTTGGCAACCCCATCTCCGCAGCGGGCCTTATGAAGGTCGCGGAGCTTTTCTGGCAGCTCCGGGGCGAAGCCGGCTCCCGTCAAGTGCCCGGTCAGCCGAAACGGGGTTTGGCGCAAGCCTGGGGCGACCTCATGCAGGTCGGCACGGTCATCATTGTAGGCATTTAAACGGGCAAAGCGGTTGCCCCTGTAGGGGTGATCCCTTTGATTTGCTGATTGGTCGGAATAGGAGTCGACCGGGATGGAGCCTTGGGTCTATCCGTCCATAGCTTTAAAGCAAGAAGATTTCGAAGAGGGACGCATCCGGACGACGCGCACACCGCTCCGGGGAGAATATGCCTGGGACGCGGGCGTAGCCGTCGGGCGATTCCTGGCCGAACTGAAAGCGGGACGCCTTGTCGGCCGCCGGTGTCGGGTCTGCCGAAGAGTGATGGTCCCGCCCCGGATGTTCTGCGAGCAGTGCTTTCGTCCGACCGACACGTGGGTCCTGCTTCAGGACACGGGTACGGTCCTGACTTTTTCGGTCTGTACCGTCGCCTGGGACATGCGACGCTTGGAGGTCCCGGAAGTCCCGGCTGTCATCGCTATCGACGGGGCTTCGCCCGGGATGGGAATCCTCCACAAATTGGGCGAAGTCGGTCAGACGAACGATGAAATTCTTGATCGTGTGCATATCGGCTTGCGGGTCCAAGCCGTCTGGAAGCCCCCCCATCAACGAGAGGGGGCGATCACTGATATCTTGTACTTTCGGCCCGTCTAATCGGGAAGGTCGTAGGGGTCCGGCCCATCTGTACGGGCACGGACTGAACAGTACTTGGAGGTTGACGATGCCCCTTAAGGAGCGCATTCCTCACCTGCACGAGGTCCGGAGCTGGCGGGGGAGTATCCAATTAGAAGGCGTTTATACGGTCGGAGTCGCTGGCGAACGGTGGCTTCAGGGACTCCAGGAGGGCCGAATTTACGGGACCCGCTGCCTCCGTTGCCGATATACCTATGTCCCGGCCCGCCTCTTTTGTGAACGTTGCCTAGGCCACTTGGGAGAGGACGCCTGGATCGAGGTCGGACCCCAGGGGACCCTGATGGCTTGGACGCAGGTCCACGTGGCTCCCGATGGGCAACGTCTGTCCCATCCCCGGTGTATCGGTCTCGTCCGCTTAGACAGGGCCGATGCTCTGATGGTCCACGAATTACAGGCAGAGGACCGCCCCCTCCAGGTCGGCCTTCGCGTGGAAGCCGTCTTCCGGTCGCCGGCCGAGCGGGTCGGGAGCCTCCGGGACGTGGCCTACTTTCGACCTCTCCCTTAGGAGCGCAGGCCGCCCTGGCCTGTCAGGACTGCGCGACATCCCCCCTCATCCTGCGTAGAGAGCCAAGTCTTGTTCTGTCAAGCCGACAAAATCCCGGTAAGCCAGGAGTTGCATCGTGTAAAACACGGCCATCGCCAGGGGCATCAGGATGAAGTAGCCCACGCATAAAAGGAGCGAACCGATCGAACCGGCCGCCCCGATAAGCAGAAAACCCGCCAGGGTCAAGAGCAGAAATTGCAGAAACTGAGGTCGCACCATTCCCATGCTGGTCCGGATGGCGTCCATGGCCCGCATGCCCCGGAACATGACTAGAGGCATCGCAAAGACAAGCAACGTCTGGGCGATAACCGGATAGACGAGCAAAAACAAAACGCTCAGGCACCAGAGAAAGCAGGCCCCGATGCTCAAGAGCGTCGCCAAGGCACCCGTCGGCTCCAAGGCCCCCAACATGGGCAAGATATTCGTCAATATCAGCAGACCCAAAACGAGGGCCGGGACTAGGGCCACGGCCAGGAACAGGATCGTGGAATCCCCGAAGCGTCGAAAGCCCTTGAAAATGTCACCGACTTGGGCGGGTTGACCGAGGAGTCGCTTGGCCAGATACACGTACAGGCCCCCGGTCAGCGGGCCACCGACAATCAGGGCCGGAATTAAGCACAGACCGGCGACCATCATCACCAAGACGTACACGACTCCGGCCAGGACATACTCCAGCCACGCGGGCTGGATGGATTTCCAGGCTTCGTTGAACCAGTCCCCGATTCGTACCTGGGGTACCCGTTCCAT
>JANXAA010000096.1 GCA_025061865.1 Acidobacteriota bacterium
CTCGCTCCTCACCACCGTGACGCCTGGGATTGGTGTCGATCGGTGCGAAGACTTACAATCATTGCCGAGGTCTATAGATCCTACGGAGGCCTACGATGGCGGTATCCAACTCTTCTAGCGTCTTAGCGGGTCCGGCCCTGATCCGGCTGAGTGCGGGCTTGCTTCTGGCCTTTCTGCATGGGTGGCCGAAGGTCCTGGCGGCCTATGGCTACTTTGTCCACGGCCAGGAATGGCGCTTTATCAAGATTGTCGAGGACATCGGGTTCCCGGCCCCGGTCCTATTTGCGACGCTCTCGACCCTGACGGAATTTGTAGGGGGTTTTCTGTTGGCCGTCGGCCTTTTTACTCGCTACGTGGCCTTCTTCGTCCTATTCAATATGGCTGTGGCCATATACCGCAACGCAATGCGGGGCTCTTTAGATGAATTGGCCCTGATGTATGCCATTATCGCTTTAGCGTTTCTCATTTACGGCGGCGGGGCCTTTTCCCTAGACGCCCGTCTGCGGAAGTCCTCGGAATAGAGGGATGACCGCGGGATCTGAGCAGGTCCGTCGTTTGCGGCCTGTGGCCCTCTCCGTTGGGGCCCGGCCCCTGGAAGTGGAGACGGCCTCTTGGGTCCCCGGGGCCATGTCGTGTATCCTGGGACTTCCTCCAGAGGCTCGTCATGGGTCATCCAGTCGCTATCCTCAGTGCGGCGCGGACGCCTATCGGGAGCTTCGGTGGCGTGTTTCTTCCGTTGACGGCCGTCGAGTTGGGTGTATGGGCCGCCCGGGCGGCCATCGAGCGAGCGGGCCTCGAGCCTTCCGACGTTGAACTCACGGTCATGGGTATCGCCCGGCAGGCCGGATGCGGCCCGAATCCGGCCCGCCAGGTCGCCTATCGATGTGGCGTGCCCGTCGATCGACCCGCCTTTACCATCAACATGGCGTGTGCGTCGAGTCTGCAGGCCCTCATCTCAGGCATGCACGCGATTCAGATGGGCGACGCCCGCGTCGTGCTGGTCGGCGGCATGGAGTCCATGAGTCGTGTACCCTATCTGCTGGACCGGGCTCGCTTCGAGGGTTATCGCCTCGGCGACGGCGTTCTCATCGACGGCAATTACCGGGACGGGTTCTTGGACCCCCTGAGTGGTCTCCTGATGGGCCAAACGGCCGAGAACTTAGTCCGGCGATACCGGATCTCTCGGGAAGGGCAGGACGCCTATGCCTTGCGGAGTCACCGGCGGGCCGTGTGGGCGACCCAGACGGGCCGGTTCCGAGACGAGATCGTGCCCGTCTCCGTGCCTCAGCGACGGGGTGAGCCTGCCCTTATCGACTGGGATGAGCATCCCCGGGCGGATACGTCGCTGGAGAAGCTGGCCCAACTTCCCCCGGTCTTTCAAGAAAACGGTACGGTCACGGCCGGAAATTCCTCTGGAATCGCCGACGGGGCGGCGGCTCTACTCTTGACTCGGGCGGACCTCGCCGGACGGCTGGGTCGCAGGCCCCTGGCCATCGTCGAGGCCTACACGGTCGTCGGCGTAGCGCCCGAGATCATGGGGATCGGTCCCGTGCCGGCTGTCCGCCGGCTCTTGGAAAAAACGGGCCTCCCCTTAGAGGCCTTCGAGCTGATCGAATGCAACGAAGCCTTCGCGGCGCAGGTCCTGGCCGTCGAACGGGAGCTCCAATGGGATCCGGACATCGTCAACGTTAACGGCGGCGCCATCGCTTTGGGTCATCCCATCGGAGCGACGGGAGCCCGCATCGTCACGACGCTCGTGCATGAAATGCAGAAGCGGCATGTGCGACGGGGTCTGGCGACCCTGTGCGCGAGCGGCGGCCTGGGTGTGGCCGTCTCGCTGGTCCGGCCGTAATGGCAGGTGCCGGGTCCTCGGTCTTGGGTGTCGGTTGGGTTAAGACCGTCGGCCCGACACCCAAAACCTCACGGCGATAGCCACCGCCCCTTTCCCTATCCGGGGGGAATCCCGGAATGGGTGAGCCGACCGTTTTCCCCTTGAACCGGTGTCGACCATCTACGGCACCGAGGGCTTTCTACTGCCTGACTGCCTTAGGATGAAGCGGAGGCACCGTCATGCGTATGGCCACGTTCGGTCGGGCCGTCGTGCTCCTGGGCCTGCTGACGGGGTTCGTCTGGGCGCAGTCCTTTACCCGAGAGGACGTGCTCGACATCCTTCAAAAGCATGTGCAGCAGGTCGCTCAGGACCACGATGGCGTCTATGTCCTGAGGGACCCCGAGACGGGGCGCACGTTGAAGCTCAAGCTCCTGAAGTTCCACTCCTCGGTCCGGCGGATTCAGAACTACGGTTTTTTTGCGTGCGCCGAGTTCCAGCCCGTCGGGAGTGATCCGGAACAGCGTTACGACATCGACTTCTGGGTGAAGCCTGAGGACGGTACGCTCAAGGTCATGGAGGCCCGCATTCACAAAGAACCCTACAAACTCAGCGGCGAGTGGGTGATGAAGTCCCGCCAGCCCCAGCCCTGGTGGTGGGCCATCGCCGGGGAGCACGGCGGGGAAGCCGTCGGAGGCGAACGCAGGGCCTGGGAAGTGAAGGCGACGATCGACGAGTATGTGAAAAAGAATGCGGCTCGGTCCGGTGGCTATTTTACCCTCCCCGACGATAAGACAGGTCAAACGCTTCAGCTCGAGATGGTTCGCATCCATGACCCCGTGCGGAAACTTATGAAGACGGGCCAATACTTCGCGTGTGTCGACTTCCGGGAGAAGGATGGACCGCCTGAAAAGCTCTGGGACCTCGATTTCTGGGTCGCTCCCAAAGGCGGGTCGCTGGAAGTCGTGCAGGTGAAGGTCCACAAGGAACCTAAGTTCGTCGACGGCCAGTGGGTCAAACAACCCCGCTACAAATGGGAAGGCGAAGAGGTCCGGGAGATCAGCTTTGAGGTCTATGATTACGGGGAGGCCTGAGTGGGCGGTTGAGACCCAAGTCGCAGGTTGCGACCCACTTGAACCGAGATGCGATATGCAGGATACAGCGTATCCGGGTCCCCGAAGATCTCCCAGCCCTGCTCGCCAGAGTGGGGTCGATGGGATTCGGAATGGGGGGAAGACTCGTGTCGGCCTGCAGATCCTATCTATGTCCTGTAGGTCCCCCCTTGGGTCACTATGGACATGGGGTCAAAGTCATGCCAGTAGAAGCCTTCGTGGCCGTCGTCGCCCTGCTCGGCGCGTCGATAGCACTTCAACTGTACCTGGCCGCCCATGGGGTGCCAGCCGGGACGACTAGTTGAATCGGCCCCGTACGGCCCTGGACGGCGCCGGAAGAACCCCCCGAGAAGAATGACCCGACTCGTCCTTGATAGCCCCCAGGATCGCTATCTCTGGAACTCCCGGGCCTTGGCGGTGACTTGGCGGAAGTCGTCCAGGAATGCCTGCCAGGTTTGCTGGTAGGCCGCCTCGTCGAGGTTCTTCAAGCGTAATACGTAAGCCGGATGATAGGTAGCGATGATCCATCGGCCCTCGGGGGTCAGATGCCACCGACCCCGGTCGGCCGTCATCTTGAAGCGGCTTCCAAGGAACGCCTGGGCGGCTGGGGCCCCCAGGCACAGGATGATCCGGGGACTCACGAGCTGGATTTCCTGGGCGAGCCACACGGCGCAGGCCTTGCGCTCGGCTGCCGTGGGGGGTCGGTCCTGCCGATGGCCGCCGACCGGCTGGAAGGCCCAGCACTTGATGACATTCGTCACATAGAGTTCAGAACGAGTGAGGCCAACGGTCTCGAGGGCCTGGTCGAGAAGCCGGCCGGCCGGGCCGACGAAGGGCCGGCCCGTTTGGTCTTCGACCCGACCGGGGCCCTGGCCGACGAGCATGATGAGGGCTTCCAGGGCGCCTTCCCCGAAGACGACCTGGGTCCGGGTCTGGGCCAGGTGACACCGGGCGCACTGGAGGGCGGTGGACCGCAACGTCTGATAGGTCTGGGCCTTGTCCACCATGGGCTGGATGCGGGTGCAAGATGCAGGATACAAGCAGACTGCGGGCGTTTTGAGATCCCCCGTAGGATCGGGGGATTACCCCAGCGTGCCCATCGGGCCTGCATCCTGCATCTCGCATCGCGTATCCAAAGGCTTTACACCAGGGGGGCCTCCATCCGGAGTGCGTCTTCTCCGTCGGGGTAGTAGTGGGGGATGATCCGAGCCGTCCGGAAGCCGAACTTCCGGTATAGGCGGATAGCCCGTTCGTTGTGGACGCGGACTTCCAGGTACATCGTCTGGGCACCCAACGTCCAGGCCAGGTACATGGCGTAAGCCAGGGCATAGTGGCCCAGGCCCTGGCCCCGGTATTCAGGATGGAGCGTAATATTTGTCAGATGAGCTAAACTCTTTTCCAATCGGAGCGTGAAATAGCCGACCAGGCGGACCGGTGGGGTCCGGGTTCGGATAACTCGCAAGACGGCTTTCGGGTTCTCTAACATCTCATAGAGGAATGTATATCGAGGCCATGGGTCTCGGTAGGTCTGCCGCTCGATGGCGAAGACGGTCTCTAAGTCCGTCGGTCGCATCCGGCCCAGACGGTACTGGGTCCCAAAGGCCGACCAATCGAGCCGTTCAAAGATACGGGCCCAGGGGGCCTCGACCTGGCGAATCGCCGTGACCACGCTGGCGTCGATCATGGGTCCGTGCCGTTTTTATACACCGTCGGGTCACAGACTCGGTCCGCCCACAGGGCATGGAGTCGGTGGATAAGGGGGTCTAACTCAGACGGCGGGTATCCGTACGTCTGAAGTCTGTCCCGGAGGTCCATCCACTGGCGGAGGAGAGTGTAAAGGAGGCGTCGCTCGCTCCACGACAGGCAAGGTCCTAAGACGGACCGCTGTTCCAGGCCGTGCCACAAATCTTGCCGAGCCCCGAGAAGGTCAGCGGTGGCCTGTTCGGAGCGGACCCATCGGCGGAACCCTCGGATCCAAGTACTACACAAATCCGTATAATGCTGAAGCTGATCGATCCAGGCCCGCTCGACAGGGCCGACCGCGGCCGGTCGAGCGGGGAGAACCGCCGGCGTTCGCAGGGCCGGCGACCCGGGGTCCAGGACGACGAGTTCCAAGACTTGTCCTGGGTGGACGTATACGACGCTATCGACGGGAATCCGGTTCCGATACATGCTGTAGACTCGTAGCACGACCCAGGTACACCGGTCACCGCCCTGAGGCGGGATCACGCGAGCGACGGTCCCGACAGAGGTCCCCCGCCAGACCAAGGGTAAGCCCCGGAGCTCGCCTAGGGGTCCTTGAAAGCAAGCCTTCAGGGGGAAGGTGCGTCCTCCCCAGTCCCCCATCCCGATCCCCAGAATCAGCAGGACGAAACCCACCGACCCCCAAAGGGCATGGTCCAACCGAACCTTACGGCGGTCGTACTTACTTTGTAAGTGATATGCGCCCTCACCTTGTCCCTCTCCCACCGGGAGAGGGGTCCCCGTCTCCATGCTGTGCCCCCCCAGGGAGAAGTCGGGGGAAGGCAAGGCATCCCCCCTTTCCAGTGGATCGCTGACCTTACGGCTACGGCGCCACATCGGCCGACTCCCGGGCGTCCGCCAGGGATGCTTCCGGCGAGCCAAAGCGTTGCCGGATCAGACGGTCCAGCTCATCGCGGAGGCGGGGCAGGATCTCGTCATAGGTATAGGTGCCGATCTTTTCCGGCCCTCGCTTCAGATTTACGTGGGTCGGACCACACCAGAGGCCCAGGTCAGCCGCATCCGTCTCGCCGGGGCCGTTGACCCGACAGCCCATGACGGCGATGGTGATATCGTAGTCCTTGGCATAAGCCATGAGGGCACGGACCTGCTCAGCCAGCTCGACAAACCGTTCGTTTTCGACCCGAGAACAGCTCGGGCAACTGACGATGTTCAAGCCCCGGAGGGCCGTCCGGGGGGCGTTCAGGAAGCGTCCCTGGTAGACGTCCTCGATAATTTGACGGCCGACGAGGACTTCCTCATGCTTCCGGTCGTTGGGCAGGGTTAAGGAGACGCGGATCGTATCGCCGATGCCCTCAGCCAAGAGGGCTTCGAAGGCGATCCGGGTCTTGACAATCCCCATCGGGGGCAGACCGGCCTCGGTAACGCCCAGGTGGAGAGGCACGTCAGGCCGCTTCTCGGCAAATCGACGGTTGACCTCAATGACCCGGTAAGGGTCCGAGTCCTTCAGGGACACGACGTACTGGTTAAAGCCCAAGCTGTCTAAGATGTCACAATGGAAGAGGGCACACTCGAGCATAGCCGTCAGGGGGTCATTCGGGTAGCGACGCTGGAATTCGGGGTCGACCGACCCGCAGTTGACCCCGATGCGGAGGGCACAGCCGTGATCCCGGGCGACGGAGGCGATCCAGGCGACTTTCTCCCGGACGTCCTTATGCTTTTCGTGGTGGTAGAGGTGGCCCGGATTGTAGCGGACCTTATCCACGTAAGGCGCTACGACGGCGGCCAGCCGGTAGTTCTCCTGGAGGTCGACGGCCAGGACGGCGTCCGTATGCCGACGGATGACTTGCAGGGCCTCCGCATCCCGGACGCTGTCGACGGCGATCCGAATGATGTCAGCCCCGGCTGCCTGCATGCGCTCGATCTGGGCCAGCGTGGCATCGATGTCAGTCGTCCGGGTCGCCGTCATCGTCTGGACGGCGATGGGATAGCCGTTCCCGATCAGGACTCGTCCGATACGGACCGTCCGAGTCGGCTTTCGCTGGATGGAGATCATAGGAGAGTCGCCTCTTCGGGAGGACTTCTTATGATTATGGCTCTTTCAGAAGTCGGTGCCAACTGTCGGAACACCGGGAGTCATCCGGGCGTCGCCGATAACGGGGGCGTCCTTCGTCCCAACGCCAACAGTCATGCTGGCGTTAGTCTTAAATCGATCCCCATCCCGATGGCTTTACTGCGCTGTTGAGACGCGACGTTCGGTGTCTTCCCGATGGCACCGACGGCATTCTGGAAGAGACGGGGTCATCCGTCCCGCCTGCACTCCCAGGTATAGCCCCCCGCCTGACCACTCTCCCTATGGATGCTTACTGACCTATCACCTTGCTGGCTTGTGGCCTTAACTGCCTCATTTACCCCATTAGGTACCCGACCGCCAAAAGGCCGATCAGCCCGAGGAGGATCAGGGACAGACAGCCCATCGGGTAGACCCGGGGATTGTAGACAGCCGTGGGTGAACGGCCGTACCAAAGGATGTCGGCCTCTTCCGGGATGCCAAAGACGTCGTGAAGGAGGTCTTCTAACAGGCGGGGAGCCTCACTGGCCGGGACCGAGAGGGTCAGGACCTTAGGATAAGGGACACCCTCTGCCGGGATCTCGACGCCCGGCCGCCAGGTCCGAAGTCGAGCGGCCTCGTCGGGCGTATGCAAGAAGACCTGGACCTCGACTTGGCCGTCCCGTCGGGCCTGGACCTGCCAAAGGGGTCGGGCTGGTTGACGTTCCCCGAGTCCGAGGCCGAGCCAATCGACCGATTCCCTCCACAGCCAGAGGCCCCCTTCTGGCTGGCGCTCCCACGCCTGCAAAGCCTGACGGATCGCGAGCACACGATGGTCCGGATGCATGGCGCCTCCCGAAGACCATAGACCCCGGACCTCCTCAGGCTGGACACATCCCTCGTTGGGAGAAGATGCGGCTCCACCCGCCACGATAGGTCTGGGGTCCGTGACCTGTAGTGATTTGTCAACGTGGATTTTGGGTGTTAGGT
>JANXAA010000097.1 GCA_025061865.1 Acidobacteriota bacterium
AACCGGCCCGTGACGTTTTTGACTGGAGCGGTCCCGACAGTTTTGTCCGGACCGCTCGCGCCCTGGGGCTTCGCTTGATGGTCAGTCTCGTCGGGACGCCGGCCTGGGCCAACGGCGGCCAGACGCCCAATGTCCCGCCCCGGGACGTCCGGGACTGGGAGGCCTTCGTCCGGGCCGTCGTCCTTCGATACGCCCGTTTTGAGGGTTCTGACTACGGCGTCCACCACTGGCTTATCTGGAATGAGCCGAATTTACAGAAGTTCTTCACAGGTACAGAGGACGACTACCTGGACCGCCTCCTGATCCCCGCCGCCCGGCTGATCCACACCCTGGACCCAAGGGCCCAGGTCGGCGCTCCCGAGATGACCCATCACTGGCTTCGACAACTGCCTCGCTGGAATTTTCTGTACATCGTCCACCGGGCCCTTCCATACATCGACATCATCACCCATCACACCCTCGCCCGTCCCGATGAAATCGCCCAGGTCATCGACGGCATCGTCGGACCGACGGTTCGAGGCTTGAAACGGCCCCTCTGGCTGACCGAGGTCGGATGGGATACCTGCGACAGCCCCTGCGGCCTCGACGGGCAGGCCCACGCCTACCGATGGACCTTGGAGTACCGGCAGGCTCGAAGCGACTGGCTCCCGATGGTCGTCTTCTACGTGATGTGGACGGGTCTTTCCTGCCATCACGACGTCCTCATGGCGGATTTCACGTGCGAGAACGGACGCGTCCGGCCCGCTTTTGAGACCGTCCTCGACTTTCTGGAAGGCCGGCCTTTCCGGGACCCCTTTCCGACGTGTCACGATTCATCCAGTCCTTGCGACGTCCGGCCGACGACCCCGTCCCGGCCCCTGCCCCCCGAGTGCCGCCCCCGGGGGCCCTTGGAGGGCAATTCGGAAATTCGGCAGTCGAGCAATTCAGGGATTTCCCTTTTCGATTTACCCTTAGCCCGTATCCCGCATCTTGCATATCCGATGGGCATGCCTCGGGAGCGATCCACTCAGGCCGCCAGCCGTCATGCCAGCGGCCTCCATCGTGGCGCCAGCCATCATGGTGGCGTCGGAGACCTCCGAGCGCTGGCAGTTAGGCCGGCGTGTCAAAACGCAACACATCGGCCTTACATCTTACATCGGGCCTCATCCCCCTAAACGCCGTCCCGCCAGTACGTTTGGGACCACCCCACGGACAAGCGCGCCCGGACGACCCGGACGCCCAGGCCGGGCCCCTGGGGAACTCCCAGGTAGCCGCCGGCCTGGAGTTCGAAGGGCGGCTCGACGATGTCCTCCATCCAGTAACGGCGACTGGCCGACAGGTCGTTCGGGAGCGTAAACCCCGGGAGGGATGCCAGGGCTACGTTGGCGGCCCGACCGATGCCTGTTTCGAGCATCCCGCCACACCAGACGGGCACACCTCGGCGGTAGCAGACGTCGTGGATTCGACGGGCGACTGTGTAGCCCCCGACTCGACCTGGCTTGATGTTGATGATCAGCCCCGCCCGCAGGCGTAAGGCCAGCCGTAGAGTGGCCAGGCTCGTCACCGACTCGTCGAGACAGATGGGTGTCTGGATGGCCCGTTGAAGCCGGGCGTGGCCAAGCCAGTCGTCGGGCGGGAGGGGTTGTTCCAGGAGCTGGAGCCGGTAGACGTCCATCGTAACAAGGACCGTCCGGTCTCGGGGCCACCGATAGGCGGCGTTAGCGTCGGCCGTCAGGACGATGTCCGGAAAAGCTTGTCGCACGGCTGTCAGGACCTCATGGTCGCGGCCGGGCTTGACTTTCAGTTTGATCCGCTGGTAGCCCTCGGCCCGGTACCGTTCGACGGTCCGCAGGAGCGACGGGACGTCCGGATGGATGCCGACACTGACGCCAGCCGGGACGCGATCCTTCGTCCCGCCCCACAGGTCCCGTAGACTTCGGCCAACCATCTGCCCGTAGAGATCCCACAGGGCCATCTCGAGGGCAGTCTTGGCCATCGGGTGGCCCTTGACGAAGGCGACCCGCCGGAGCCATTCCGACGCATGCCGCAAGGGCGCTTGGAATAGGCTCGGAATGAGAAACGTTTCCATGATGTATCGGGCCGTTCCGTTGCACTCCGGACTGTACAGGGGGGCATGGTCCGTGACGCATTCGCCCCAGCCTTCTAGGCCCTCCTGGAGGACCCGGACGAGCAGAATTTCCCGGACGTCAGTCCGGCCAAAGCTCGTCTCGAAGGGCTCGACCAAAGGCAGGCGGATCAGGAGTAACTCGACGGCTTCCGGGTAGAGGCGAACTGTCATCCTAAGCCCTCGATGCGGGATGTGAGATGCAGGATGCAAGATGCGTGTTGGAGGGACGGCCGGTGCCGGTGGTGAGTGCCCCGCATGAAGTGGACCTCGACGTCCCGGCGATGGGCGCTCTGATAGATGTCCAAGGCCTGGTAGGCCTTTATAGAAATCCTCCGGGCTTCCCTTCGTCCCCGTGGGTCTTCCAGAAGACCGGTGAGACGATATCCCGCATCTTGCACCTTGCACCCTGCATCTTGCATCATCTAGCATACACTATACGCTTTGGGAGCCTCGGCCGTGGCTCGAAAAGCCATGGGTCAGCCGGCATGGTCCACGGGCTTGAATCGGAAACCCGAGCGGGTCCAGGCCATCTTGCAGGCCCTCCGGGCTTACTATCCAGACGCCCGGTTGATCTTGAACTTTGAAAATCCGTATCAACTCCTGGTGGCCGCCATCTTAGCGGCTCAGGCAACGGACGAGCGGGTCAATCAGGTCACGCCGGCCGTATTCCAGAGGTATCCCACGCCTCGCCACATGGCTGAGGCGGACCCGTCCGATCTAGAGGCTCGCATCCGGCCGACGGGGTATTATCGGCAAAAGGCCCGATTCCTAATCGAGTGCTGTCGGGCCATCGTCGAGCGCTTTCACGGCGAGGTCCCCGACCGCTTGGAGGACCTGACCCAGCTCCCGGGCGTCGGTAAAAAGACGGCCCTCCTCGTCCTGAACCACGCCTTTCGGAAGCCCAGCGGCATCGTCGTCGACACCCACATGCATCGGGTCGCCCAGCGGCTGGACTGGTCCCACGAACAGGACCGGGACAGGATGGAAGAAGAACTACGGGCGCTAATCCCGCCGGCGTCTTGGGTCGAGGCGAGTCCCCTCATCGCCTTCCACGGGCGCCGGCACTGTAAGGCGCCCCGGCCCCTCTGCACGGGCTGTCCCATCGAGGACCTCTGCTATTTTCCTGAGAAGCACTTTCGGTAGAAACGGCGTCGGATCGTGGGGCTTAGGGGTCGGGGATCAGGCTTTTCCCAGAGCCCTGACCCTGGTCCCCGCCTTCTAAGAGCTCGACATCCAGGACCTTAATAACCCGATCCTGGGAGCTTATGAATCGAGGCCTTCGGACTTGGGTCACTGCCGTCGGATTCGGCGCCGTCTTGCTGGGGGTGACGGCCGTCGGGGAGGCCGCCGAAGCCCAGTGTCAGGCCCGGGCCTCGACCCAACGCATCGAGGCAAACACACTGGAACTGGAAGGCTGGGTCACGCTGACCTGTGCGGACGTGACGGTCCAGGCGGCATACGTGCGAATTGATAGGAAGACTCAGATTCTGGTCGCCGAGGGCGACGTCACGGTCGTCCAGGGCGAGACTCGCCTTACAGGCGAGCGCCTCGAGCTGGACTTGCAAACCCGCACGGGCACGATGTATCAGGCCTTTGCCTTCGATACGCCTCACATCTTCGGGACGGCGCGGGAGGTCTATCGGGCTGGCGAGGATACTTACCGTATGCGGAGTGCGGAGGTCACTGAATGTCGCTACCGGTCCCCCCACTGGAGCCTCCATGCGGAGCGAGTCCAGCTTAAGCTGGATGACTACGTGCGCTTCACCCACGTCGTCGTGAAGGTCAAGTCCGTGCCGATCTTGTATCTACCGATGCTCCAGATTCCCATCAAACGGGAGCGGACGACGGGCTTCCTCTTTCCCCGATTCGGACCGAACAACCAAAAGGGTTTTTTCTTCGAGCAGGCCTTCTTCTGGGCCATCAGCCGGAGTCAGGACTTAACCCTCGCCGGGCGGTGGTTCTCCCAACGGGGCCTCGGATTGAACGCCGAATACCGTTATGTCTTGAGTACTCAGAGCTCCGGCCAGGCCGATTGGGATCTTTTCCGGGACGACCTGCTGGGGACTCAGTGGCAGGTCCGGTGGAACCACATGGCCCGGTGGGGCCTCTGGGCGTGGGTCGTCAGCGCGGACTGGTTTTCAAGTTATAGCTTTATTCAGACTTTTGGGGGGGACTTTGCCCGCCGGACCCAGGTCCAGCGGTTTGCCCGGACCTACCTGACAACCCGGTGGGGCGTTGCTCAGCTTTACGTACAGGCGGACGTCCAGAGCGTTGCCCTGGGGGACGGTCAGACGGTCTTCCTGGGGCGACTTCCCACGGCCCAGGCCTCCATTTACAACTACCGGCTGGGGCCAGCCGTCATGGCCTTGGATGCCTCTTATAATTTTCTGTATCGACGTCAGGCCGACCGGCTCCAAGCCTTCCATCGGCTGGACGCCTTCCCCCGGTGGTCTCTCCCTTGGAATCGTCTGCCCTGGCTGTCAGTCACGCCGACGGTGGCGCTCCGGGGCACCCTGGACAGCCATCGGCAGGCGCCAGCCGGCGACGCCTTGGAGACCCGGCCCTTGGCTCGAGGTCAAGTGGCTTTCAACGTTCAAGCCATCGGTCCGGTACTTTACCGGATTTATGATGTGAGTCCGTCCTTCCGGCTAAAGCACACGGTCGAGCCCTTTGTACAGTATGACTGGAGTCACACGTATCGGCCGGCCGGCGTGTCGCCGCCCCTCTTTGACCCCGGCGACTTCACGCTGGGTCAACATCAGGTGACTTATGGATTGAATCATCGGTTCTTCGTCCGTCGACGGAGTCCTGATGGTCCGAGTTCGCCCCGGGAGTGGTTTTCTTGGTCGCTTGCCCATAGCTTTCAACTGCCGGGCTCGTCCCTCATTCAACCGGGCGTGCCAAAGGCCGGGTCCGTTCAGTCTTTATGGCGTTTCACGCCCTCGGACACCCTTAGCTTGGACGCTGGTCTCCTGGTGCATCCCCGGGGATGGAAGGTCACGCAGTGGAGTGTATCGGGTCTCTGGCGTTTCTCAGAGCAGGCAGCCTTCTCGGTCGCGTGGCTCTATCAGCGGGGGCTTTTCTTTCAAGACTTCACGCCTGTCACGACGCCGGCTTCCCAGCAAGTCCGCTTTAGCTTGACGACCCCGCCGGGTCGAGTCCTTCAGCTTCAGGTATCGGGCGCTTATGATGTAACCCGGCGGCAGTGGTACAACGCCGTAGGGGGGATCATCTGGAACCAGGACTGTTTTTCCCTGGGCGTACAAGTCGTACGCTATCAGCTGGGACTCCGACCCGAGCTCCAATTCCATTTCTCCCTGTCGATCCCAAAGGTCGGCAACCTATTGCATTTCGTGCCCGGCTTGGGGGGATCGTACTTTTAGGGATCCGACAGTTCGGCAGATGGGCAGATAGGAGAATAAGCCGTCGCCAGGGACGCCGCTGGAACTAGAACTATCCCCGTAAGGGGACGGGCAACATGATTCTGCCATCGACCCCGTACGCACAGACCTAACCTAACCCCTTGCCCATTTGCCTACCTGTATATTTAACGCCGTCAGTATCGGGGTAACTGGGGGTCGACCTGTTCGGCCCAGGCGTCAATGCCGCCGTACATGCTCCGGACCTTCGGGAAACCCCGGGCCAAGAGGATCTGAGCCGCCATCAGACTGCGACCCCCCCGGTGGCAATAGACGACGATCTCCTTGTCTTTGTAAGGTTCCAACTCATGTAGTCGGAGGACAAGCTCCGTCAGGGGGATGAGCCGGGCCCTCTCGATGCGAGCGATTTCGTACTCAAAGGGCTCCCGGACGTCGATCAAGATAAGGTCGTTGCCCTGCTCGAGGCGGAGCTTTACGTCTACAGGGTTCACTTGGATGTCGGCGTAAGCCACCTCATTGACGTCCGGTCGGATGCCACAGAAGGCGTCATAGTCGATGAGCTGGGTCACGGTCGGCCGGTCTCCGCAGACGACGCAGTCGGGATTCCGTCGGATCCGGACAGTCCGGAAGCTCATGTCTAGGGCGTCGTACAGGAGCAAACGGCCGATGAGAGGTTCGCCGGAACCGACGATGAGCTTGATAGCTTCGGTCGCCTGAATCAGGCCGATGACCCCTGGCAGGACGCCCAGGACACCGCCCTCGGCACAGCTCGGGACGAGACCCGGCGGTGGGGGTTCTGGGAAGAGGCATCGGTAGCAGGGGCCTTCTTGGGGATGAAAGACGGTGACCTGGCCCTCAAAGCGGAAGATAGACCCATAGATGTAGGGCTTACCCAGGAAGACGGAGGCATCGTTCGTTAGATAACGAGTCGGGAAGTTGTCCGTCCCATCGATGATGACGTCGTAATCCTTCATGATGTCGAGGGCGTTCTCCGACGTGATCCGCACGGGGTAAGTCCGGACCTGGACGTCCGAGTTCATAGCCTGCAAGCGCTCGGCCGCCACCTCGACCTTGAGGCGACCCACATCGCGAGTCGTAAACAGGACCTGCCGCTGAAGGTTCGAATCGTCGACCCGGTCAAAGTCGACGAGGCCGATGGTCCCGACGCCGACAGCCGCCAGATACTGGGCGATGGGACAGCCTAGGCCCCCGACTCCGATGATCAAGACCTTACTTTCCAGGAGCCGCTTCTGTCCCCGAAGGCCGACCTCCGGCAAGATCAGGTGACGGCTATACCGTAAATACTGGTCCTTCGTTAGGGTCATGAGTCGTGTCCTCTCCGGGACCAAAGGGGGGGTCTTCGGCCGGTATGTGGGCGAGGCGGCTGAGACGTGTTATATGCCGTGTTATATGCCTGGTATGAATAATAGGCCCAAGGCGCCGATTGTCAATCCTAAGGGTACGGAGGGTAAGTCAACGGGTTGGCCGATGAGCCGATGGAAAGGAGCGCAAGCCTTCTCGCCTGTGGGTTCGCAAGCCTCTAGCCTTTGGGGGTGGGGTCCCCTTGTCTCGATACGGGCCGTCATGCCGGCATCGCATCACGAGAAGGGCGGCCGGCCGGGGAAACGTCCGAGTCCACGGCCTTGGCCAGCCATCGAATCCTGCTTATAATATTAAGACAGTACGTCAGGCTGGGGCGTCGCCAAGCGGTAAGGCATGGGACTTTGGATCCCACATTCGGAGGTTCGAATCCTCCCGCCCCAGCCATCCAGCGAGGGGATAGGTCTCAGGTGCCGAGTCTCAGGAGACTTACCCCGACGGCAGGGGGAGGCCCGCACTGATTGGCTTGAGGCCTGGCCTTGGAGCATATATCAATTGCATACGTCTGCATAGAAAACCGTACGGCCCCAGGAGGTCTCTTATGCAGGCAAGCGTCACCCCCGCATCTACTTTTTCCGTCCTCCAGACTCGAGAACCAGGTTGGATTTATAAAAAGAGCTGGGACCTGTCTTGGCTGATTTTCAGTGCCGTCCTGGTTCCCCTGCCCTTGCTGTTTGCCGAGCTGGCTGAGCGGACTGGCTGGCTAACCCGCAATCAGGCTATCGACATCGTCAACATCCTCGTCGCTGG
>JANXAA010000098.1 GCA_025061865.1 Acidobacteriota bacterium
GCCCGGCATGTCTAGGAACTTCACGACCTTCAGGGGGTACATCGGCTGTCGGCACACAGGGCAAGCTTTCAGATGAGTGCCCCGTTCCTTCACACCGATACTGGCCCGGGCCGTCTTACTGATTTTGGCTCGGGCCGGAGTCGGCTTGGTCGGTTTCCGCGCCATAGGCGTCCTCCGATGTCCGGCAACTCGGGAATTCGGGGGTTCGGCAACTCGGCCGTTCAGGAAAGGGACAGGCCGTTACCTTTTGGGCGTCACGCTACCTGTATTTCCCCTCTAACATATCCCCTTCCCTTCTACGGGACAAGAGAAAGGGGGTCCGACCCTCCTTCGACTTCATGGTACTCCCTCCAAGTGCATAGGGAACGAGCCACACAGTTATTCTTCTTGGCCGGGGCTCAATTCGCGATGGGTGCGAATACCCAGGGTTGAGCGCTGAGCGCCGCTCCCATTCTAAGAGCCAGGCCTTAATCCAGAGGCGCAGGGTATAGCCGCTGCGGGGCCCCGTAGTCCAAACCCCGGTGGCAGGGGATAAGGACGGGCAAGGGATCCCCAGGCCAAGACCTGGCTGATGGCTCGGGCTGTACCTGGGTCTCCGACAGCTTCAGCGACGGCCTGGTATGTCTGAGTTGATCTCATCGGGATACGAGCCACCGTGCGGAGGACTGCCCGTCGGAAGGCCGCCCGGAGGAGGCCCGAGGTCACGGGGTCAAGGACAGCCAGTGTTATCGTCCCCACGGGCATGAACGACGGCAAATCTCGGGTCTCGGATGCACGGTCCCAACATCACAGGAGGCAGGGATTAGGGGTTGGCGATCGAGGAGTCATGAGTCGGGCTTTTCCCTGAGAACCCTATCCTCCGATTCCATCACGACTGTCACGAGGGCCCAGGCTTGGAGACCCTGCCCCTGGCCGAAGGCCGTCAGGAAGTCGCCCGACGTGGCCGTGATGCCGACATCCTGCGGGGCAATCCCCAAGAGGCCGGCGACACTCGACCGGATGGCGTCAATCCACGGCTCCAAGACGGGTGTGCGACCCTCGACGGCGATGGCCACGTGGGTGATCCGTGCCCCCGAGGGTAGAAACTCCAGAGCCTTCTGGACGTAGACCCGGCTATCGGTAATGCCCTGGCGGCAGAGGGCATCACTGATCGGCCCCATCACACGGGCGCCCGTGATGCTGTCGAGGGCCCGGCCGATGGCGTGCAGGATGACGTCCGAGTCGCTGTTCCCTCGAAGGGGCGGCCCGTCTGGGATAGAGACGCCCCCCAGGACCAGGAGCCGACCGGAAGGCGACGTCTCAAAGGCGTGGCTGTCGTGTCCGAAGCCGACCCTGATGATCATCGGGGATCCGGGAATTCGGCGGTTCGGCAGCTCGGGAATTCGGAAGTACGGCGGTTGGGCTCTTCGGACATGCGCCTATAGAAAAGCCTTTATGCAATCCCGAGGTGACGAAGGAAGGAAAGAAAGCCACGTGTTAGGAGGCCTTCCCCTTTCCCAGCCCCGTACCCTGCCCCTCCTCCCGACCTTATCTCGAACCGCTGAAATGCCCAACTGCCCGAATTCCTTATTCATGGCTGGGATGCAGGGATTCGAACCCCGACCTTGGGGTCCAGAGCCCCATGTCCTGCCGTTAGACGACATCCCAGCCTCCGACTTAAGTATAAGGCAATAAGGCAGTAAAGCAATAGCGACTGTCGGTGAACCTGTCCCCCCCATCATGCCTTGACGCCAAGGTGACTCCCCGGGTCCTGACCGACTTTCTCCCATTTCTTCACTTGCCTACCTGTCCATCTGCTCGAGACGATAGCTCGATACGCCATCAAGGCCTTGCGGACCTTATCGCTCTTAGGCCCAGCCTTCACCACCGCAGGAGAGCAGCCCCATAAGCGATGCCGGCCCCGAGGGCCGTCAGGCCGATGACCTGCCCCGGCCGGAGGAGGTCCTTTTCTAGCATCTCGACCAAGGCCACGGGGATCGAGGCGGCTGACGTGTTGCCGGTGTACTCGATGTTGGCATAGACCTTCTCGGCCGACAGGCCTAAGTAATCGATGAGGGCCTGTGTGATCCGGTGATTGGCTTGATGCGGGACGAGCCAATCGACCTGGTCGGCCGTCAGGCCGACGTCTTCCAAGACTTCTCGAACGGCCCGGCCCATGTAGCGAACGGCAACCCGGAAGACCTCATTCCCTCGCATCCTCAGGAAGTGGAGGCGCTCCTGGACTGTCTTCTCGCTGGCCGGAAGTCGTGTCCCGCCCGCCGGTAGGTAAATCAGGTCCCACAGGCTTCCGTCCAGGTACAGTCGGCTGGACAGCAGGCCCCGCCCCTCGGCGGCCGTGACGACAGCCGCCCCGGCGGCATCTCCAAAGAGGACACACGTCGAGCGGTCCTGCCAGTCCGTGACCCGGGAGAGCATCTCCACGCCGACGATCAGGACGTATCGGGCCGACCCGGTGCGGATAAACTGGTCGGCCATGGTCAGGCCATAGAGGAATCCGGCACAAGCCGCCTGCACGTCGAACCCAAAGGCGTTCCAGGCACCCAAGTCCTTTTGAATCAGGGCCGCCGTCGCCGGAAAGGGATAATCCGGCGTGACAGTACAGCAGACGATAAGGTCAATCTGTTCCGGCCGCAGGCCGGCCATCTGGAGGGCCTGTCGGGACGCCTCGACGGACATGGTCGACGTATAAATCCCCTCGGGGGCGATCCGGCGCTCCCGGATACCCGTACGGGTCCGGATCCACTCGTCGGATGTGTCGACCATCTTTTCGAGGTCGAAGTTCGTCAAGACCTTCGGCGGCAGGTACGCGCCGATGCCGACGATGGCCGTACGTCGTTCAGCCATGGGACCGCTTCTCCTGGGCATGGGCCGACTGGATGTCCGTGGCGATGCGGGCCTGGATGGCCTCATTCATACGGGCCTCAGTGAACTCCTTGGCCACGCGAAGGGCATTGCGGATGGCCTTCGGACTAGACCGGCCGTGACAGATGATGGCTAATCCCTGAATCCCCAACAGGGGTGCGCCGCCGTATTCCGAGTAGTCGACTCGGCGGCGAAAGGCGTGCATCGCTGGCTTCATCAGGAGATACCCGAACTGAGCCAAGGGGCGTTTCTTGATCTCCTCCTTCAGGAGAGCGCCGATCATATCGGCCAGGCTTTCAGAAGCCTTCAGGACGACATTGCCGATGAAGCCGTCGCACACGATGACGTCCGCCGTACCCGTGAAGATGTCCTTTCCCTCGACGTTGCCGATGAAGTGAACGGGGGCCTCTCGCATGATCTCGTGCAGGCCCCGCGTGAGGGCGTTCCCCTTGATGTCCTCCTCGCCGATGCTGAGGACACCGACCCGGGGGTTCGAGACCCTCAGGATGAGCTGAGCATACGTGGCGCCCATGATAGCAAATTGCTTGAGGTGGAATGGCCGGACGTGAACGTTCGCCCCGGCGTCGATGAGGACGACATACCCCGTGCGGGTCGGTAAGACGACGGCCAGGGCCGGCCGCTCGATACCGGGGAGGGTCCCGACGATGAACTTCATAGCCGCCATGACGGCGCCTGTGTTTCCGGCGCTGACGACGGCCTGGCAGATGCCCGCTTTCAACAGCTGAGCGGCTACGACGATCGAGGCCTGCCGTTTTCGACGAATGGCGACCAGGGGGTTCTCGTCCATCCCGATGACTTCTTCAGCATGGACGACCTCGATGGGGAGGCCTGACCCGCCATACTCCCGAAGGAGGGCCTGGAGTCGGTCCCGATGGCCAATCAGGAGGATCCGGAGGGGCCACGCCCGGGCCGCCTCGACAGCTGCTCGGACCTCATGCTGGGGGGCAAAGTCACCCCCCATGGCGTCTAAGGCGATGACCGGTGTAGACATCGACACGTCTCGATTTTCGGGGTTAGTCCTGGGTTCCGTCTGGGGTTTGGGAAGGTCAGGCGGCGGCGACCTCGAGTCCCCCGCACCTCTATCTCCCTCGGGCGTCTCTCACCCCGACGCGGCTTACGTGACCTTCAGGGGGATATACTGCACGCCCTTATAGGTCCCACAGTTGGGGCATATGCGATGAGGTAGCTTATGAGACTTGCACTTGGGGCACACGCTCAGCGAGGGCGGCCGCAAGGCATGATGACTCCGACGCTTGCCCTTTCGAGCATGCGACGTACGTTTCTTGGGAACACCCATGAGACTTCGGCTCCCTTCCAGGAAATACAGGCACAGAGGATGACTCTATTTTAATCCGCTGACCTCACTTTGCAAATCTACGGGGATCGAGCTGGCGGCGTCGGGTGCCCGGGCCCCTAACTTCACATCCCATACATTAGGGAGCGAGGCTTGGCTCGTGCATCCGTCCATCCCGCACCCTGCATCTTGCACTTTACATCTTGTATCTTGTATCTTGCATCTCGCATCCCGTACCCTCGGGGAGGTCAGTATGGGTGAAATCAGCCGACGTGTCGAGCAGGACTGGAAAGATGCCCTCCGGGCGCACCGTCGGGACGAGGTTAATGTCCTGCGCCTCATCCGGACTGAACTACAGTATGCCGCCAAGGACAAGCAGGCCGAACTGACCGAAGCGGAAGAGGTGGCTATCCTCGAGCGCATGTTGAAGAAGCGCCGGGAAGCCCTGGAGATGTACCGCCAGGGCGGACGGCCGGACATGATCGCTCAGGAAGAGACCGAAATCGCTATCATCGAGCGATACCTTCCCCGGAGTCTGGGGCGGGATGAAATCCTGCCTATTATCGAGGAAGTCATCCGCCAGACAGGTGCCCGCGGGCCGCGAGACTTCGGCCGCGTGATGGGTCTCGTCATGCAACGCCTTAAGGGCCATCGAGTCGACGGCGCCCAGGTTCGGGTCTGGGTCGAGGAACGCTTGGCTCAAGGGGATAGATGATGCAGCATGCAGACAGAGTCCCGAAAAACCGGGGTTGGACGTGAGGCGTCCGAGTGCTGAGTAGAGAGCGCCCCCCGGGAGCGCTGCCCGCACGACGGCCGTCGTTCCGAGTCTTGGACCCCATCGCTACGGGCACCGCCGGGATCCAGGGACCGCACCCGGATAGATGGCATGCTGAGGCCCCTGCTGACTGCCCATCCGCCTACTTGCCCGCTTGCCCCATTCGTCCGACCAAGACGACGACAGCGACGGCCGCCGTCCGGTCGTGACTCAGGCTGACCCACACTTGGGTGACGCCCCGTTCGTTGGCTCGGGTCCAAGCCCTGCTGTGCAGGAATAGTTGAGGCTCCCCGCTCGGCAGGTTCCGGACCTCGAAGTCCGTCCAGGGGATGCCGCTCCAAAGGCCGACGCCGAGAGCTTTCATCGCCGCTTCCTTGGCCGCAAAGCGAGCCGCCAGGTGGGGATAGGGGTCTTGAAAGCCGGCGCAGTATGTCTGCTCGGCCTCTGTGAAGATGCGCCGCAGGAAGCGCTCACCGAGCCGTTCGACGGCCTGCCGAATGCGGCCGATTTCGATGACGTCTACGCCGATGCCGCAGATGGTCATCTTTTACCTTGGGCAGTAAGGCCGGGGACTCGGAAGCTCCTACTACCGGTCCAGTTCCCCACCGATCATGTTGATGGACCCAAAGACCGGGATGACGTCAGCGACCGTGTAGCCCCGGATCATCTCGACGAGGCCTGACATCAGGGCAAAGCAGGGACCCCGGACCCGAATCCGATAAGGCCGGTCCTGGCCTGTGCTAACGATATAGAAACCCAGTTCCCCGTTTGCGCCCTCGACGGCAAAGTAGACCTCCCCGACGGGCGTCGTAATGCCATGGCCCGTCATGATAAGCTTGAAGTGGTCCATGAGGGCTTCGATGGTGGTGTAGACCTCTTCCTTTGGGGGAAGGACGACGGCCCGGTTCGGGGCGTTGATATGGTCCCAACGGGAGGCCTCACTGCCCTCCAGGGTGTTAGCCAAACGGACCCGGACCCGATCGGGCGGGATGGTCACCTGGCCGAGGCGACCCATGTCGTCGACTTCCCAGGCAGCCATCTCGGGGGCCATGATCTCGGGCGCCTCCTCAGGGATCTGTCGAAGGCACTGGTCAATGATCCGGATGCTTTGCTCCATCTCTTCCATCCGGACGAGGTACCGGTCCAGGTTGTCGCCGTGCTCGCCGAGGGGGACGTCGAAGTCCAGCTCGTCGTAGACGAGGTACGGCTGGACCTTCCGGAGGTCGAAAGGGACACCACAGGCCCGCAGGCAGGGCCCCGTAAATCCATAACTGATGGCCGTCTCAGCGTCGATGACTCCGACGTCCTTCATACGGTCGATGAAGATACGGTTGTTCGTCAGGAGGCCGTGAACCTCCCGGAGGACCTGCCGGACGCCCTTGAGCCGCTCTGCACAAGCCTCGTGGAAGCCCTCGGGCAGGTCGGCTTTGAGGCCCCCGACGCGGGTGTAGCTCGTCGTCAGGCGGGCCCCGCAGATCATTTCGACGAGTTCCCACAGCCACTCCCGGGCCTTCATCATGTACAGGAAGGCTGTCATCGCCCCAAGTTCCATGGCCGAGGCCCCGATACACGTCAGGTGGTCCGTGACACGGGAAATCTCTGAGACGAGGACCCGGATGTACTGAGCCCGCCGGGGAACGGTAATGCCCAAGAGTTTCTCGACAGTCATCACGTAAGCGACATTGTTGATCAGGGGCGAGACGTAGTTCAGGCGGTCCGTGTATGGAATGACCTGATTCCAGGTCTTGAACTCGCACGTCTTTTCGAAGGCCCGGTGGAGGTAGCCGATCTCGACGTCGGCATCGACGACCCGCTCTCCGTCCAGCTTCAGGATGATCCGGATAATCCCGTGCATGGCCGGATGGGATGGGCCCATGTTAAGAAGCAGATGCGTCTGGTCGTCTTCTCGCCAAATGACTACGTCGTCTCGGGTTCCGACTCGTTCGATGGTCTCCACCGATCCGGGTCTCTCCATGGGTCCCTCGGCTGGATACGATAAGGTATACGGGGCTGTTCGCCCCGGAGGGGGTAGTCCTTACGCAGGGGGTGACCCTGGAACTCGTCATACATCAGGATGCGCCGCAGGTCGGGGTGATGCCGGAAGCGGATGCCAAACATGTCGAAGACTTCCCGTTCCAACCAGTTGGCGACTTTCCAGAGGTCTGTGACCGAGTCGACGGCCTCTCCATCGCCGACCTGGGTCTTGACCCGTAGGCGACGGTTGTAATGGAGTGAGTATAGATGATAGACGACGTCGAAGCGGGGTCGGCGGTCGAGCCAATCGACAGCTGTCAGGTCCATCAAGAAGTTGAACCGAAGGCGGGGGTCGTCCCGCAGGAACTCGAGGACCGCATGGGTCTGCTCCTTCCGGACGACGACCGTCTCGTCTCCTCGAAAGGCATGCGTCTCGAGGATAGATCCCCGAAAGCGCTCTTGAAGGATCCCCAAAACCGGACTAGCGGGCGTCATGGGCTCTGCTCACCCTTCGCCTGTAGAGGAAAGGTTGGAGGAAGAAGACCCTAGAGGTTGGGCGGTCGGAGGTCAAGCGTCCGGAGACCTGATCGGGGACCTCGAATCTCGAATACCTACTCCTCTACTGGACACCGCTATGCGCAACCCAAAGTCTACCGGTCCTGTAAGAAGGCCCAGGACGTGCTC
>JANXAA010000099.1 GCA_025061865.1 Acidobacteriota bacterium
AAAATGATGACCTCGTCACCGGGGTCGACGACGGCCAGCATGGCCGCCATCATGCACTCGGTCGAGCCGCAGGCGACGACGACTTGCCGGTCGGGGTCGACGTCCAGGTCATAGACTTGCCGATAGCGGTCGGCGATGGCCTGCCGTAGGCGGGGCGCTCCCCACGTAACAGCGTATTGGTTGTAGCCGTCCCGAATCGCTCGACAGGCGGCTTCCTTAATAGATTCGGGCGGCTCGAAGTCAGGAAACCCCTGCGCCAGGTTGATAGCGCCATACTGCTGGGCGAGTCGGGTCATCTCCCGGATGACCGATTCGGTGAATTGCTGGACCTTTCGGGAGACGCGGGCCTTCCCGGCCATCGGGGGACCTCCGGGTATGAAAGATACCTATAATAATGATACAGGATACCAGTTCCGCATCCAGCATTCGGACGACTTCGCTCGGAGCGGGCATTCTCTATCGGAACGACCCCGCTCTCGGGAGCGGAGCTAGGATAGTTGTGGGACCTTGCTGGAACTCCTTACCCAGCCGACGATGGCCTGGAAGTTATCGACGCCGTTACGGGACATTCCGTGGATCCCGGCGAATTTCGTCGAGGACCTCCGGGCAGCCGGCATCGAGACCGTCGAGGACCTCCTATACGATCTGCCGATCCGTTATGAAGACTGGCGGGAGGCCCGCCCCATCGGACGGCTCGTGTCGGGCCGGGAGACTCTCGTCCGGGGTGTCGTGACCCAAGTCGAACGGAGGGTCACGCCCCGGCAGCGGGTGAAGCTCCTACGGGTCTACCTTCAGGACAGCACGGGCCAAATGGTCCTTGTCTTCTTTAATCAACCCTATATGGCAAAGCGGTTGACGCCTGGCCTGGAGGTCTTCGCTTACGGTGAGGTCGGCCGAGACCGGGACTACTGGATGTTTCCCTGCATGCAAAACCCCCAGGTCTTTCTGCCTGAGGAAGCCCAGAGGCGGGACCTACCAGGCCGGTACGTCCCGATCTACCGGAAAGTCGGCCGGCTCACGACCCGCCGGCTGGAGACGTTCATCCAGCGCCTGTTGGCTGAGGTCCGAGACGGCTTGGACGAGCCCCTGCCTCAAAGCGTCCGCCAGAAATACCACTTTCCCGACCGGGCGACGGCCTTGGCCTACGTCCACCAACCCCCGTCGGACCTCCCCATCGAGACCCTCCAGACCCATCAAGACCCCGCCTTCCAGCGCCTCGTCTACGAAGACCTCTTCCTCCTCCAGTTAGGCCTCGCCTTCCGACGGGTCCTTTTGTACGAACAACCCGTCGGGATCGCCTTCCGGGTCACGCCGGACATCGAGGCCGACATCCAGCGGCTCCTGCCCTTCGAGCTGACGGTGGCCCAGAAGCGGGTCTTGCAGGAAATCCTGGCCGATATGCAGAAGCCTCAGCCGCTCCACCGCCTCTTGCAGGGGGACGTCGGAAGCGGCAAGACGATCATCGCCGCCGCCTGTATGCTCGTGGCTGTCCGGAACGGCTATCAGGCGTGCCTGATGGCCCCGACAGAGATCCTGGCCGAACAGCACTTCTACAACTTGAAGCGGTGGTTCCGGCCCTTGGAGGTCCCCGTCGCCCTGCTCATCGGAGGCCTCCGGAAGCGGGAGCGGGCTGAAGTCCTCCGTTGGATCGCCCAGGGCCACGCCCCTATCGTCGTCGGGACGCATGCCCTCTTCCAGGAGGACGTCCAATATGCCCGCCTAGGGTTCGTCGTCATCGACGAACAGCACCGCTTCGGCGTCCGCCACCGGGCCCGCATCCGGGCCAAGGGCCAGCGGCCGGATACCCTCGTCATGACGGCGACGCCCATCCCGCGATCGTTGGCTTTAACGCTGTACGGCGACCTGGACGTCTCCGTCCTGGACGAGCTCCCGCCGGGCCGCCAGCCCGTCGAGACCCGCCACGTGACGACCCGTTACCGGGAGGACGTCTACCGGTGGGTCGCCCACCAGCTCGACGAGGGTCACCAGGCCTATATCGTGTGCCCCCTCATCGAGGAGTCCGAAAAGCTTCAGGTTCAGGCGGCCACCCGCCTGTACGAGGAACTCTCGCATGGATGGCTCCGGGGATACCGCCTGGGCCTCGTCCATGGCCAGCTCAAACGGGAGGACCGGGAGGCCGTCATGGACGCCTTCGTACAGGGCGACCTCCAGGCCCTGGTCGCGACGACGGTCATCGAGGTCGGCGTCGACAATCCGAATGCGACCGTCATGGTCATCGAGCACGCCGAGCGGTTCGGCCTGGCTCAGCTCCACCAGCTTCGGGGCCGGGTCGGTCGGGGCTCAGCCCGGTCTTACTGCATCCTCATCACGCCGCCTCAGGTCGGGGCCGACGCCAAGGTCCGGATTCAGGCCCTCCTGGAGTACCGAAGCGGATTTGACATCGCTGAGATCGACCTCCGCCTGCGGGGACCCGGGGAATTGGCTGGTGTCCGCCAGGCGGGCCTGGCACGGCTCCGGGTCGCTGACCTCGTACGGGACCACGCCTGGATCCCCAGGATCCGCCAGGACGTCGAGGAGTACGCCCGTCGGTTTCTGGCCGCTTCCGGCGAGGCGGGTCGCCAGCAGGCCATCCGCTTCCTCCGCCAGTGGGCTCACCACTACGGCCTCGTCCAAGTCGGGTGAGGTCTAAAGGTCTCAGATGCCAGGTCCCGGCATAAAGGACTATGGGCCCCCAACACCGTGAAGGCCGTCCAGCATCAGGGACCAGGACCTGACTCAGCACAATCTCCCGAACTGTTCCACATCTGCCCGGGAGCCTATGACCTTCAGGCCGCCCACGTGACAGTCGACGGCGTCTACACGAACGAGCCGCCCGGGGGATCGCCTACCGGTGCTTCTTCGGCGTGACGGAGGCCGTCTACGCCATCGAGCGCCTGGCTGACGTCAGGACCCGCGAGCTCGGGATGGACCCGGCCGAATTCCGACTCAAAAGCTTCATCCGGCTTGAACAGTTCCCCTACGTGCAAGGACCGGGCCTTTCTCAAGCGGGGTCTGATGCGATTCGATGTCAGAGATAGTAAAGTTGTAGGTCCGCAGACCGGGCGACTTACGGACCCACAGGCCTGAGGCCTGCACCACCGTAAAAATCCAGCTTGCCAAGGCGGTAGCTGGATAGATGGAAGGATTTGACTTTTTACGCGGGGTTCGGTATAGGTAGAACAAATGGGCTTTCAAGGGAGTAGAACAAATGGGCTTTCAAGGGATTGGAGCAGAGATATAGAGTCTCGGTCGCAATCGACCTGTCTGTGAGGTCTCGGAACGTCGGCCGTCAGGGCGGCGCCCAGAGAAGGGATGCGGAATCCCATCCCTCCCCCACTGAGGTGTGAATCCGACCGGAGGGTCAGAAGCGTCGAACCTTCGGGCGTCATTCGGATATTATAATAAATTTTTAAAATGGATTTTTTGTGCCGACGGTAAAATCGCGCCGGCCGGTCTGTTGCCGTCGGTTCAAAGGGCGCGTGATAAATCGACCGGCCCCGGGGTGCAATAGAAGATTTCATCCCGGGTCGGGGGAGGGGTATGGTGCGGGTAGCGGTTCATGTCAACGGGCGGCCTTACGAGCGGGACATAGAGCCGCGCATGTTGCTCGTGCACTTCCTCCGGGACGAGCTGGGCCTCACGGGGACCCACATCGGATGTGACACGAGCAACTGCGGGGCCTGCACGGTCCTGCTGGACGGAAAAGCCGTCAAATCATGCACTCTCTTGGCTGTTCAAGCGGACGGAGCGGACATCCTCACCGTAGAAGGCCTGAGCCAGGACGGTCGGCTCCACCCCGTTCAAGAAGGATTCTGGGAAGAGCACGGCTTGCAGTGCGGATTCTGCACCCCCGGCATGATGATGCTGGCGGTGGAACTCTTACAAAGGGAACCAGACCCCTCCGAAGAGGCTATTCGCCATTACCTGGAAGGGAACCTCTGTCGGTGTACCGGGTACCAGCATATCGTCCACGCCATCCGCTACGCCGCTCAGAAGCTACGGGAGACCCGTGAATCCTCTTGAACCTGGGAGGGAACGGCGATGGTCGTCACACGGATCTTTGGTGCCCGTATTAAGCGTCGGGAGGACCCTCGTCTGATCACGGGTCAGGCGACCTACACGGACGACGTGGTCCTGCCGGGGATGTGTTATGCGGTGTTCGTGCGGAGCGTCCAGGCGCATGCCCGCATCCGCGCGGTCCGTACAGATGCGGCCCAGGCCCATCCCGGTGTCATCGCTATCTTCACGGGCCGGGACCTCCAAGAAAAAATGGGTCTGATCCCGACCGCTTGGCTGATTCCGGACAGCGACCTGAAGACACCTCCGCATCCCCCCTTGGCGGTCGACCGGGTGCGTTACGTAGGGGACGCCGTGGCGGTAGTCCTGGCGACCACCCGGGCGGCCGCCTCCGACGCGGCGGCCCTTGTGGAGGTCGATTACGAGCCTCTGCCGGCGGTCGCCGACCCGGAAAAGGCGGTCCAACCGGATGCGCCTCGACTGCATGACGACGTCCCGGACAACGTGGCGTTTCACTGGAAAGTCGTCAACGGGGACGTAGACCGGGCGTTCGCCGAGGCAGACGTCGTCGTCCGCCAGCGCATGGTCAACCATCGTCTGGTCCCCTGTGCCATGGAGACGCGCGGCTGTGTGGCCCATTACAACAAGGGTTCGGGGGAACTCACGCTGTGGATGACTTCCCAGAACCCCCATATCCATCGGGTCATTCTCTCCGGCATCCTCCACCTGCCGGAGCATCGGATTCGGGTGATAGCGCCTGAGGTGGGCGGCGGATTCGGGAGCAAGATTCCCTGCTATCCGGAAGAAGCGGTCGTCAGTTTCTGTGCCGTGGAGCTCGGCGTGCCTGTGAAGTGGGTCGAAGACCGGCGAGAAAATTTCGTGGCGACCATCCACGGGCGGGACCACGTCGTATACCTGGAAGTAGCGGCTCGAAAGGACGGCACCATCACGGCAATCCGCGGGAAGTGTTACGCCAATCTGGGGGCCTATCTCTCTACGGCGGCGCCAGGTATTCCGACGATCCTCCATGGTCTCATGATGTGCGGGGCTTACCGGATTCCCAATGTGCATTATGAGGTATTGGGGGTCCTGACGAATACGACGCCGGTCGACGCTTACCGGGGAGCCGGTCGCCCGGAAGCCACTTATTATGTGGAACGGCTGGTCGACCTCGTGGCCGCCGAGCTGGGGATGGACCCCGTGGAAATCCGACGCAAAAACTTCATCCCCAAGGACGCCTTTCCTTATACCACGCCGACGGGCCTGACCTACGACAGCGGGGATTACGAGCGCACCCTGGACGAAGCCCTTCGGATCGTGGATTACGCTGGATTCCGCCGAGAACAGGAAGAGGCCCGTCGCCAGGGACGCTACCTCGGGATCGGATTCTCCACCTACGTGGAGATCTGCGGTCTCGGCCCCTCGCAGGTGGCCGGGGCCGTGGGCTTCCAAGGCGGTCTCTGGGAGAGTGCTGTCGTGCGTTTTCACCCTACGGGCAAGGTCACTGTCCTGACCGGTTCGAGCCCTCATGGTCAGGGCGAGGAGACGACCTTCGCTCAAATCGTCGCTGACCAGTTGGGCGTTCCTATCGAGGACATCGAGGTCCTTCATGGGGATACGGACCTTATCCCGATGGGCTGGGGCACTTACGGGAGCCGCACGACCCCTGTCGGGGGAGCTGCCATAGCCGTCGCCTGTCAACGTATCCTGGCCAAAGCTCGCCAGATCGCTGCCCATCTCCTGGAGGCCGCTGAGGACGATTTGGAATTTGAGAACGGACGGTTCTACGTGAAGGGCTCCCCCGATAAGGCCAAAACAATCCAGGACATCGCCTTAGCGGCTCACCTGGCGTGGAGCTTACCGTCGGGCGTGGAACCCGGCCTTGAGGCCCAGGCGTTCTACGACCCGCCGAACTTTACTTACCCCTTTGGGGCCCATGTCTGCATCGTCGAGGTCGACCCTGAAACCGGTGAGGTCAAAGTCTTACGCTACGTAGCTGTGGACGACTGCGGTCGCGTCATCAATCCCCTGATCGTCGACGGACAAGTGCATGGCGGGATTACTCAGGGGATCGGGCAAGCGCTTTACGAGTGGGCGGTCTATTCGGAGGACGGCCAGCTCCTGACGGCTTCCTTCAACGAGTATGCGGTACCGAAAGCCCACCAAGTCCCCCGCTATGAGACGGCCCGTACGGAGACGCCCTCCCCTCACCACCCGCTCGGCTGTAAGGGCGTCGGTGAGACGGGGACCATCGCCGCTACAGCGGCTGTAGCTAATGCGGTCATGGACGCCCTCCGCCCCCTGGGCATCCGTCACTTGGACATGCCGTTTACCCCGGAACGGGTCTGGCGTGCGATCCGTCAGGCCCAGGGACCGGGCGGAATCCCCTGAAACCGCGGGATGAATCTGGAGGGAGCGATGATCCCGATGGCCTTTGAGTATCACCGAGCCGCCTCTGTCGAAGAGGCGATCCGGCTCCTCGAACAGTACGGCCCCGACGCGAAAGTACTTGCCGGGGGCCACAGCCTGACCCCCTTAATGAAGCTCCGATTTGCCCAGCCCGCCCACGTGATCGACATCGGCCGGCTGCACGAATTGCGCTACATTCGGGAGGAAGGAAATGTCATCGCTATCGGGGCCCTGACCCTGCATCGGACCGTCGCCGAGTCGGCCACGGTCCGCCAGCGGATACCGGTCTTAGCCGAGGCAGCCTTCCGGATCGGGGACGTGCAGGTGCGCAACATGGGCACTATCGGCGGGAGCCTCGCCCACGCCGACCCGGCCGCCGACTATCCGGCCGTCGTCTTGGCCCTCGAGGCCGAAATCGTGGCTCAAGGACCCGCAGGCCGACGGACGATTCGGGCGCGTGACTTCTTCCGGGGGCCCTTCACGACAGCCCTCCAGCCGAACGAGCTGATCGTGGAGGTTCGCGTCCCAGTCCCGTCTGGGAAGACCGGTTCAGCCTATCAGAAGTATCCACATCCGGCATCTGGATTTGCCGTGGTCGGCTGCGCGGCCGTCCTGACGGTCGACGCCGAGACCTGCCGGGATGTTCGAGTAGCGTTTACTGGGGTGGCGACCCAACCGTTCCGGGACACGGTCGTGGAGGACGCCCTGCGGGGCCAGCGGGCTGATGAGGCGACCGTCCGGGCGGCCGCCGAAAAGGCGGCCGAGGGGGTTCAACCCCTGGGGGACGCCTTTGCCAGTGCCGAATACCGGCGTCATATGGCTAAGGTGTATGCCCGCCGGGCCCTCCTCCAGGCCCTGACCCGGGCGACCTGACCGCTCCACTTTCTATCCAATCCCGAGACGATGGGGGTGGGTCATGCCCGAAGCGACCGAACAGGTGTTGTTGGAACAAGCCCGGGTGATCGAACCGCCGCCCGAATTCCGGGCACAGGCGATCGTCCGGGACCCCAAAGTTTACGAGGAAGCCGAAAAGGACTGGGAGGCCTTCTGGGCCCGCGTGGCCCAAGAGTTCGTCACCTGGTTCCGGCCGTTTGACCGCGTGCTGGAATGGACTCCGCCGGCGCCAGGGACGCGACCCCCCTGGATCCGATGGTTCATCGGCGGACGCCTCAACG
>JANXAA010000009.1:0-6819 GCA_025061865.1 Acidobacteriota bacterium
ACGTTGGCCAGCAACGAGTACACCGACCGCCTCCACCGCCACCAAGCATCCCCACGGGCAAGATATAGGACGCAAGAGGCCAGGGGCAAGATGGGGTCTCAGGTCCCCGGAGGTACGAGACCCAGCCCCGCCTGATCAAGCCGAATCGTCAGGATTGCGATAAGGTTCCAGTCGCTGGATGCCACGTCCCAAGAGCAAGGCCTATGGACCACGGACTACAGGTCCGCCCACTTAATCGGTGGCCCTCGGTCAGAGACGAGGAAATGCCGAAGGCTGAGGTAGGTCTGGGTCCGTAGTCTGGGGTCGGCAGTCCCCCACACTGGGACTCGATGCCGAAGACCCGCAACCTCTCTTTGCATCCTTTATCCCCCTGAGTAGGATAGGATTCACCTGAGGTTCGTGCGATCTGGCCCGCGGAGGACGGGGATGACGAAAGTCGAAATTCCGATCGCCCCCGAGCGACTGGCTGAGTGGGTCATCGAGGCCCGCCGGTGCACCATCGAACTGGTCGCTGACCTGACGCATGAGCAACTCATCGGGCAGCGGCTGGATATCGTGAACCCCTTGCTGTGGGAGATCGGTCACGTCGCCTGGTTTCAGGAGCGGTGGGTCCTCCGGCACGTGTGCGGGATGGAACCCGTCCGGCCCGACGTGGACGCCCTCTACGACTCGATCGCTATTCCCCACGAACTTCGATGGGACCTGCCCCTACCGTCCTTGGACGAGACTCTGGCTTACATGGAAGCCGTCCGAGACCGGGTCGTCGATCAACTTCATCGGGGCACGCCCCCCGAGACCCTGAAGTACTTCGTTCTGTACACGATATTCCACGAAGACATGCACGACGAGGCTCTTACCTACACGCGGCAGACATTGAGCTACCCGGCGCCCCGTCTCTCCATCGTCGGCCCGTCTCATCTGGAGACGCAAGGGGGGCCTCTTCCGGGTGACGTCGAGGTCCCGGGCGGCGAGTTCCAGCTGGGCGCAACCCCGGACGAACCTTTCGTGTTCGACAACGAAAAGTGGGCCCATCCCGTCCGGGTCGAACCCTTCGCTATCGCCCGGGCACCAGTGACACAGGCTGAGTTTCTCGCCTTCGTCGAGGACGGCGGTTACGATCGGCCCGAATTCTGGAGCGAGTCCGGCTGGCGGTGGCGTCAAGCAGTCGGCGCCCACCACCCCGTCTACTGGCAGAAAGAGCGAAACGGCGTCTGGCTCCGACGATGCTTCGATGCTTGGGTCCCCTTAGAGCCCCATAAGCCCGTCATTCACGTGAACTGGTACGAGGCCGAAGCTTATTGTCGATGGGCTCGTCGGCGTCTGCCCACGGAGGCCGAGTGGGAGCTGGCGGCCTCGGCCGAGCCGACATCCGACGGTCTGGGGATTACGAATCGCAAGCGCCGCTTTCCCTGGGGCGATGACCCGCCGGACCCGACGCGGGCCCATATGGACTGGCAGTCGATGGACTGCATCGACGTAGGCGCTCGGCCGGCGGGGGACAGCGCCTTCGGATGCCGCCAAATGATCGGCAACGTCTGGGAATGGACGGCTGACGACTTTCGGCCATACCCGGGTTTTGTCCCGGACCCCTATCGGGAGTACTCCCAGCCGTGGTTTCGGACCCACAAGGTCTTGCGGGGCGGATGCTGGGTCACCCGGAGTCGGCTAATCCGCAACACGTGGCGGAACTTCTATGAACCTCACCGGAGGGACGTCTGGGCTGGCTTCCGAACGTGTGCGGTGCGGGTGTAGAAAAACAGGTGCCAGGTTCCTGGGTCCGGGCCCCGGGGTCGAGAGCCTTGGGTCACGAGAGTAACTCTTATTGGGTCGCCGGCATGCCCGCCAGGTTTCCTGGCTCTCGGGGGCGGAGCGACAGGTGGAGAGAAGCCCACCGCAAGATTGAAAAATGGACAAAGCCCTGCCCATCTGCCGACCCGTGGGATTCCCGAATGCCTGTTCCTTGGTCGGTGGCTCATGCGGATATGAATCGTCACGCCGGCTCCGCCAGGTTCACGGCGGGGGAATCGGGTCACGGCAATCCGGTGGGCCCGAATCCTTCGGTCGTTAGGCCACCGGGTCGTCGTGGACCAGACGTATCGGAATCAGCGCTGTGACCTGCTCGTGGCTCTGCATGCCTGTCACAGTCGAGCGGCCGTCGAACGCTTCCGGACCCGGTGGCCAGACCGGCCTCTCGTCCTGGCCCTGACGGGTACAGATCTGTACGAGGACATCCATCGAGACGTCCAGGCCCGGGCAGTCTTAGAATGGTCGACCCGCCTGGTCGTGCTTCAACCCTTAGGCATCGACGAACTGCCGGTGGCCCTCCGAGCTAAGGCTCGGGTCATCTATCAGTCTGCCGTCCGGCCCCCGAACGTACCGCCGCCCCGGACGGACGTCTTCGAAGTCTGTGTCGTCGGCCATCTGCGACCCGTTAAAGATCCCTTCCGGACAGCATGGGCGGCCCGACGCTTGCCGGCCTCGTCCCGGGTCCAGGTCCTCCATCTGGGAGCGGCCCTGAGCGACGATATGGCCACCCAAGCCCGGACCGAAATGGCGGTGAATCCCCGCTATCGGTGGCTGGGGGAACTGCCCCGGTGGAAGACGCTTCGGGTCCTGGCCCGGACTCGCTTGCTCGTTCACAGTTCGGAGATGGAGGGCGGCGCCAACGTCCTATCAGAGGCCATCGCCTGCGGTACGCCGGTCCTGGCGTCTCTCATCCCGGGCAACGTCGGCCTGCTGGGGGCAGACTATCCAGGCTACTTTCCCGTGGGAGATACGGAAGCCCTGGCGACGCTCATGCACCGGGCGGAGACAAACCCCGACTTTTATCGGGCTCTCCAAAGGGGCGTGGACCGGCAAAAGTCCCTGGTCGATCCGGCTCGAGAGCGTCAAAGCTGGGCCGAGCTCCTGAAGGAACTGTTCGAGGGAGGTAGGGTCTAAGGAAAGGGGACATGGAGCACAGGCGTCTCGCTGGGGGAAGCGGGGGCGTCCCGCTGCGGGGTGGCCCGATGGCGATGGGCCAAGTGGGGAGCCGTTTCCGTCTCATCGAGGTCCTGGGACCTGAGCAGGCCCTGGCCCGCTTGGCCCAAGACGTGCGGGCGGGCCTGACCGCCACGCCGAAGTACCTCCCCTGTCGGTACTTTTACGATGACGAGGGCTGTCGCCTGTTTCAGGCCATCTGCGAGCTCCCAGAGTACTACCTGACGCGGACCGAGCAGGCCATTCTGGAAGCTTATGTCGAGAGCATCCTCCAGCCCCTTCCGCCGTCGGTCGTCTTGATCGAGCTGGGAAGCGGAGATGCTCGGAAGACGCGTGTCCTCTTAGAGGCCCTTATCCGTCGACAGAAGTCGCTTCTGTATGTCCCCATCGACATCTCCCGGACGGCCCTGGTCGAAAGTGCTCATCGACTCTTACAGGCGTATCCCAGCCTCGAAGTCACGGCCGTCGCCGCCGAGTATGACGACGGCTTGCCCTATATAGCCGAAGTGGCTGGTGACCCGCCGAAACTCATCCTCTGGTTAGGCTCGAGTATCGGGAACTTCGACCCGCCGGAGGCCGTCGCCTTCCTGCGTCGAGTCCGTCAGGTCCTGACTCCCGAGGACGTCTTCTTGGTCGGGATGGACCTCCATAAGGACCGGGCGGTCCTCGAGCCGGCTTATGACGACCCCCAGGGCGTGACGGCCCGCTTCAATCGAAACCTGCTAGTCCGTATCAATCGGGAGCTCGGCGGCCACTTCGACGTGACGGCCTTTCGGCACCGGGTCGTATACGACGAGGTCCGACGGCGCATCGAGATGTACTTGGTCAGTGCATGGGACCAGCGGGTCGTCATCGAGGCCTTGGCCCTGGAGGTCCTCTTTGCGGCCGATGAGGCTATCCATACAGAAAATTCGTATAAATACACTTTCGAGGACATCGACGCCATCGCCGGTGCGGCCGGATTCCGACGGGTCGGTCAGTGGCTGGACGACCGTCGGTACTTTAGCGTGAATCTCTTCCGACTGACCGAGTGACCTGCCGAATGGCCGAATTGCCCGACTGCCGATTATAGTCCTTTTGGAAGTCGACATGCCGCATGTGTCGGCCGGCTGATTCATATCCGGCCTTCCCAATTTGGGAGGCCAGTCTATCGTATGGGTCCAGAATCCGATTTGTCTGGACGCTTACGACGAGCCCCAACCAGACGTGGCGCTCCTGGGGCCCCGGGACGACTTGTATGCTTCGGCCATCCAGGGCCGGGGGACGTCCTGTGGGTCGTCGAGACGACGGCTCCCTGAAGGTCCCGCTCTCCGCCCGGTCTGGAGTCCCCGAGGTATGGCTGGTCGACTTAAAGGCCCAGGGGGTCGAGGTGTATCGGGAGCCATCGGCGAGCGAATATCGCGGGACGTGCGGTGCCTCGGGTGGGGCAAGACGCTCTCGCCAGTGGCCTTTCCGGATGTGACTTCCCTGCCAGCGGAGTCGCGGGATAAGGGGTCCCAGGGCTATAGGCAATAAGGTAGTGAGGCAGCTTGAGGTGAACCCACCCTTCCGAACGGGGTCTGTGGTCCTTCGGGCTGGGACCCAGGAGAGGGACCTTTTTATTCATTCCGTTTCGGTTCGGGAGAGGGGTGCTCCATCGGCCTTGGCCATCGGGCTAAGGAGCACGATGGTTGAAGCCAAGTGACGAGGTTGGAAGAAGCAGGGACTGAGGCGAAAACGGATGGACCTCACTTCGTCGCTTTCTTTTCCGTGCGGTTGAAAAGGTCGAGAGGACACTCTTCTCACGGGCCGAACGGTGATGATAAGTTAAGGGCCATGACCGCCTCGACTGCATCCCGCAAGGGCGGCTGGCGGAGTTGGGTCTCGACCCATGCCCCGGCCCGGTCCAGGTCCTCGGAAGCGATAGCGTCCTGGGTTCGGAAGGGGACGACCTGCCGCAGGCTCGCTAAGACCTCTTCGATACGGGGCCCCGACCGCAAGGGTCGCCGGAGTTCGATCCCTTGGGCGGCAGCCATCAGCTCAATGGTCAGGACTCGGCGGGTATTCTCGACGACCTGCGAAGCCTTCCGAGCGGCCCACAGGCTCATGCTGACGTGGTCTTCCTGATTCCCCGAGGTCGGGATCGTATCGACCGACGCCGGGTGGGCCAAGGTCTTGTTTTCGCTGACGAGGGCGGCCGCCGTGACGTGAAGGAGCATGAATCCGGAGTTCAGGCCTGGTTCAGGCGTCAGAAAGGCCGGTAGACCTGACATCTCAGGCGTCATTAGATGGAAGATCCGACGCTCTGAGATGGCGCTCAGAGTCGTCAGGACAGTCGCCAGCAGGTCAGCGGCCATGGCGACCGGGGCGCCGTGGAAGTTGCCGTTGTAGATAGGCGTCCCGTCGTCCAGAAAGAGGGGATTGTCGGTGGCGCTGTTCATCTCCGTCTCCAGGACCCAGCGGGCGAACCGGAGAGCTTCCAAGACCGTCCCGTGGACCTGGAGCATACAGCGCAGACTGTAGTTGTCTTGGATCTTACCGCACGCTCGGTGGTGTTCCAGGATCGCTGACCCCCCCAGCCAGGCCCGGACCTGGTGAGCGACGACGCGAAAGGCCGGGTAGGGACGGGTCTCGTAGACAGGAGGGTCCATCGGATGGACCGACCCCTGGGCGGCGTCCAAGGTCATTGCCCCAGCCAGGTCAGCCAGGGTTAGATTCTCGAAGGCCCGGTGGAGGGCTACGGCCAGCAAGGCCGTCGAGGCCGTCGTCCCATTGATGAGAGCGATGCCCTCCCGGATTTCCAGGGACAACGGCGGTATGTCGTGGGCTAGCAGGACTTCTCGGGCCGGCCGGGGGCGGCCGTCGACCCAGCACTGGCCTTCGCCCATGAGGGCTAAGACCATGTGAGCCAAGGGGGCCAAGTCCCCGCTGGCCCCGACAGAACCCTGGGCTGGGACCCAGGGCACGAGGCCGGCCTCGAAGCACTCCAAGAGCCGATCGATCACCCCTGGACGCACAGCCGAATAGCCGAGGGCCAAGGCGTGGGCCCGCAGGAGGAGCATAGCCCGAGCGACCGGCGGGGGGAGGGGCTCACCGGTCCCGGCGGCATGGCTTCGGACGAGGCGGACCTGAAGTTCTCGAAGCTGGTCGTCGGGGACGCGCTGGTCCTTGAGCTTTCCAAAGCCCGTATTCACGCCGTAGATGACCTCGCCGGCAGCCATCCGCTCGAGCAGGACCTGACGGCGCCGTTCTAAGAGCCGCCGGCGCTCGTCGGATAGGCCGGCCTGGTCCCGACCCTCAAGGAGGTCGAGCAAGCGGGGGAGCGTCATCCGGTCTTCACCCAGGCGGAACATCGGAGGCTACTCGGGTCTGTTAACGGCAGATGCTGAACGCTTGGACCTGGCATGGGGTGTAAGATGCAGGATACAAGATACAAGATGGAGCATGCAAGATGCCGGATGCCGAGTCCCAGCAGACCGGGCTTCCAAATCCAAAATGTCTTAGCCCCGCCCGCCAGAGCGGGATTCATTTGAGGGCCGGGTATGGGGGACCAGGCGTCTAGGGTCAAGGGTCGAGTTTTTTCCGGACTCCGGTCCCCGGATCCCGGACCCCTGACCGTCGTCTTCCCACATCGGTGGATTTCCACGGGGCCACCGGCGATTCGCCCACCTGCACGTCTCTCGAATATCCGAGTCACAGCGGGTAGACCTTGAAGTGGGCGTCAGCGGCGGGGGCCGAATGGGTCAGGGCCCCGACGCTAATGGCCTGGACGCCCGTGGCGGCGTAGTCGCGGACATTGTCCAACGTGATGCCACCACTGACCTCGAGCCAGGCCCGGCCTTGGGCCATCTGGACGGCCTG
>JANXAA010000009.1:6829-16935 GCA_025061865.1 Acidobacteriota bacterium
GACATGTTGTCCAGCAGGACCCGTCGGAAGCCGATATTCAAGGCCTTTTGGAGCTCTTCCAAGGACCGGACCTCGATTTCGGGTTCCAGGCCGACTGCGTTCGGCAAGAGGGCGTCCCGAAGCCGGGCTAAGCCTTCGATCCCACCGACGAGAGCCAGATGGTTGTCCTTGATGAGGAGGCCGTCGGAGAGGCTCATCCGGTGGTTTGTCCCGCCGCCCACGCGGACGGCGTACTTTTCGGCCCATCGCCACAGGGGTGTCGTCTTCCGGGTGTCCAGGATGGCGACCGGATAAGGCCGCACGGCCTCGATCATCCAGCGGGTCAGCGTGGCGATGCCGGATAAACGTTGGAGGATGTTGAGGGCTGTCCGTTCCCCAAGGAGCAGGGCATAGGCTGGACCCTCGACATGACCGATTTCCTGGTCCGGGGCGACGGTCGCCCCGTCGTCACAGAACCACCGGGCCTGCACGGCCGGCGTGATGAGGTAGAAGACCCGCTCAAAGAGGGGAAGACCGGCCAGGACAAAGGGCTGGCGAGCCCGCAGGATCCCGCGCGCCCATCGGTCGGCCGGGATGAGCCGCCGGGCCGTGACGTCCCCATAGGGGGCATCTTCGGTGAGGGCGTTGCGCAAGAGAGCGTCGATTTCGGCGACGGTCTTGCCAAACAGGGCGGCATAGTCCCACATGGTTCGGTGCTGTATAAGCAGGGGTCAGGGGACAGGGATCAGGCCTTTCTCCAATCCCTGACCCCCGACCCCTCAAGAACCGACCCCTACCGTTCCAGGTCCTCCAGGTATCGCTGGATCCGGCCCCGCTGGTCTTCCAACTGGATGAGCTTGTCTCGCGTTTCTTGCACGATAGCTGGTGGGGCGTTTTCGACAAAGGCCGGGATCTCGAAGCGCTGACGCAGGTGTTGAATCTGCTGGTCGAGCCGCTGGATCTCTCGGTGGAGCCGCTGGCGCTCCCGTTCCAAGTCGATGTACCGGGCGACCTCTAATTCGAGTTCGTGATCCCCGAGGGTGTCATAGACCCAGCCGGCGAGGCGTCGGACGGGTCCGATCTCGAGGTCGCTCAGCCGGGCTAAGAACCGGACCATCCCGGCATAGCGGGCTAGACGGTCCGTGAGGGCCGGGTCGGGGGCCGGCGTCAGACGCCCCCGGAGTTCGGCCGCCGGTGGTACATTGAGCTCGGCCCGGACCTGTCGGAACTTCGAGACGATGGCCCACAGGCGTTCGACGAAGGCGGCGTCGTCGGACCACCGGAGGGCCGGGTTCGGCGTGGGGTAGGGGGCCAGGGCCAAAAAGGCCGTCGGTCGTTCAGCCAGGGGCAAGTGACTCCAGAGCTCCTCGGTGACGAAGGGGGTGTAAGGATGGAAGAAGCGGAGGCTCGTGTCCAAGACGTGAACGAGGACGGCCTTACGGCGGCGGGCGGCCGGGGTCTGAGGGCCTTCCTGAAGGTCGAGCTTGGTAGCCTCGATGTACCAGTCGCAGAAGTCGTTCCAGAAGAAGTTATAGGCCTTGCGGGTCGCCTCGTTGACCTCGTAGGCTTCCATATGGGCCGTGACGCTCTGGACGGTCTCGTCAAGGCGGGTCAGGATCCAGCGGTCGAAGACATCCAGTTCCTCGGCCGGCGGCAGGGGCGGAGCCATCTCTCGGGACTCGAACTGCAGGAGGACGAAGCGGGTGGCATTCCAGAGCTTGTTCATGAATGTGCGGTAGCCCTGGGCCTGCTGGCGGGAGAAAGGCATGTCCGTCCCGGGAGCCACCAGCCGGGCCATCGTCAAGCGCAAGGCGTCGGCCCCTAGGTCCTGGACGATGTCCATCGGGTCAATGACGTTGCCACGAGTCTTACTCATCTTCTGACCCCGTTCGTCTCGGACGAGGCCGTGGATGTAGACCTCGTGGAAGGGGACCTGGCCCGTGAAATGGAGTCCCATCATAACCATCCGGGCGACCCAGAAGAAGATGATATCGAAGCCCGTGACGAGGAGGTCTGTCGGGTAAAAGGCCCGCAGGTCGGGCGTCTCCTCAGGCCATCCGAAGACACCGAAGGGCCAAAGGGCCGAGCTGAACCAGGTGTCCAGGACGTCCGGGTCCGGCCGGAGGTCGGCGTGTCCACAGTCGGGGCATGTCTTCGGGAGAGGATCGTCCACGAGGGTCCTCCCACAGGCGTCACAGTAAGCGGCCGGAATCGAGTGGCCCCACCAGATCTGACGAGAGATGCACCAGTCCCGAATGCGGTACAGCCAATCGAGGTAGTTCACCTTCCAATTGGGCGGAATAAACCGGGGCCGGTCCCGCTCGCCGGCCTCGATGGCCGGCTCGGCCAGGGGTTTCATTCGGACGAACCACTGCCAGGAGAGCCGGGGCTCGACGACCGTGTCACATCGGTAACAGTGGCCGGCAGCATATGAGTAGGTCTCGACTCGCTCGATGAGGTTCTGCCGGGTCAGGTCCTCGACGATGCGCCGGCGAGCCTCGAAGCGGTCCAGGCCCCGATAGGGGCCCGCATTGTCGTTCATGCGGGCCGTCTCGTCCATGACTTCGACGGCCGGTAGGCCATGTCGGCGGGCGATCTCGAAGTCCGTCGGGTCATGGGCCGGCGTGACCTTGACGGCCCCGGAGCCGAATTCGGGGTCAACGGCCTCATCGGCGATGATAGGCACCCGGCGACGGATGAGGGGGAGCTCGACCTCGCGACCGACGAGGGTCCGGTAGCGCTCGTCGGTCGGGTGGACGGCGACGGCCGTGTCGCCGAGGAACGTCTCGGGCCGGGTCGTGGCCACGACGACGTGACCAGTTCCCTCGACGAGGGGATAGCGGAGCCAGTAAAGCTTGCCCTGGATGGTATGGTATTCGACCTCCAGGTCGGCCAGGGCCGTCTGGCACCGGGGGCACCAGTGGATGATATAGTGGTCCCGGTAAATAAGGCCCTCCCGGTATAATCGCACGAAGGCGGCCCGGACGGCCCGACTGAAGCCGTCATCCATCGTGAAGCGCTCCCGAGACCAGTCGCAGGAAGCGCCCAGTCGCCGGAGCTGTGTCCGAATCCGGTGGGCGTATTCTTCCTTCCACCGCCAGACCTGCTCGACGAAGGCTGACCGCCCGATGTCAAAACGGGTCTTGCCCGTCCGGGCGAGCTGACGCTCAATGACGTTCTGGGTGGCGATGCCGGCGTGGTCCATCCCGGGGACCCACAGGGCCTGGCGGCCCCGCATGCGGGCCCACCGAGTAAAGATGTCCTGCAAGATGTTGTTCAGGGCGTGGCCGATGTGAAGCGTGCCTGTCACGTTGGGCGGCGGGATCACGATGACGAACCGCTCAACAGGCGTCGTCGGCGTCTCGACCCGGAAGAGGCCGCGGTCAGACCATCGTTCCAGCCAACGGGTTTCCAACGCGCGGTGGTCGTAAGCTTTGGGCAGCGACACGGGTACACCCCTCCTTTGTCGTCGCAGGCAGGCGGGCCTGCGCTCTCCCGCAGGCGGGGCGCTTACGCTTCTACAGGCCCTTTTCCTTCAGACGCTTTTGAATCAACTGATCAGCCAGCTCCGGCACGACCTGCCAGGCGATATCCTCCAGAGTCTTCTGGGACAGGTGCTGAACGACCCGTTCAGCGACCCGTTGGATGAAATCCGGGTCATGTGCGATCTGGCGGGCGACCTCCGCTGGGTCGACGGCGACGGGTCGCCAGGTCGGCTCCAGGGCTGAGACGGCACCGGGGGCCTCAGAGAGGACGGGCGGCGGCACCGGGGCTTCTTCGTAAGCCGGGGGGACGAGAGGCTCGACGACCTCGTCGGCGGCCTCCAGCAGAATCGGCTCTTCGACTTCTTCTTCGAGGGGGACCTCTGCGGCGATGGCCGTCGGGACCTGTTCCCTCACGGGCTCGACCGTTTGCAGGACCAAGGTCTCGGTAGGCAACTCTTCGGCCTCACTGACGTCCCATCCGGCCGTCAGCGCGGGGACTTCCGTCGGCGTCTCCTCCCAGACCAAGAATGGGGCTTTTTCCTCTTTCAAAAGCGGTGTCAGCACCGGGGGTGGTGCCGCCTCCTCGATGAGGAAGATGGGCTCTTCGAAAACTTGGGTGCTAGGTCCCCCCGGGGTCGCCGTGGGCTCGAAGACCGGTGCGCCTGGCTGGGTCGGGGGCTCGTACCGAGACAGTGGGAGACCTTCAACTGGACTTGGAGCTTCTAACTCTTCAGGGAGGATTTCCGACGCCGGGACCTCGGACGGCTGAACGACACTCTCAGCCTCCAGGCCCAACAGCAGGTCCCGTTCTTCCGGCGATAAGAGGACGGTCCGTTCCTCCAATTCCGCGCGGGCGGGTAGCGGCGCCGCGGCGCCCACCAAGACCAGTTCCAGTTACTCCAGGGTCGCCTCGACGGACCCGGCGACCGGCATTTCAAGCAGGCCCTCCTCTTCTTCGAACAGGCGGGGACGTTGACGGGCCAACTCCATGATGCGCTGGACAAGCTCCTTGGGGTCGAAAGGCTTCACGATCAGGCCGTCGGCCCCGACGGCCCGGAGGCGCTGTTCGATCTCCTCTCGACGACCCTCCATCGTGTCATAGATGCCTGTCATGAGCAGGACCGGGATGTCGGCCATCATGATCCAGTCAGGATTCTTCCGAAGAGTCTCGCAGATCTGGAATCCGTCGATCTCAGCCAGGCGGGTGTCGGCCAGGATCACGTCCGGATGCTCCGAGCGGATCTTTTCAAGGGCTTCGCGACCGGTGCTGGCCACGATGACCTCGATAGGTTCCCCCTCGAGGGTCAGCTTGACGATACGCTGGATGGTCGTGCTCCGATCGGCGAGGAGCACTTTAATCCGTTGCATCCGGTCCATTCCTGTTTACCCCACAGGGTAGCGGTGGCACTTGGTAATCGCCCCACCACCGGCGATGCTTAGGGTGTCAGGGGCTGGGTGCTGGGGATTCAGGATTGGGTACCCGGGGTCGAGGACCGGTAATCCCTAACACCCATCCCCTGACACCGAAATCGGGACCTCACCTATGCGTATCAGGTAAGCTTACATTCTCATTTAGGTCCCGTCCAGTCCCGAGTCCTCACAGCGCGAGAGAAGCTCTGAGGTCCCGGAGGCCAAGCCCCGGATAGAAGACTTCCTCCGCACCGACCAGGCGGCTCCGCTGGATGGCCTCGTCCGGGCACCCGATAATCCGGTTCCCTGAGACGGGTCTGAATCCGGGCTCTCTCCTTCTGGGACTCGGCACCCGATACCTGGCCCCCTGACTTTCACAAGCCGCCTCCGGCCGACCCGCTCCGACGACCGGGTGGGTCTTCCGGCCCGCCAGGGCTGGTCGACCCCAAGGGAACCTCGATGGCCTCCAGCCACTCGGGCGCCTCGACCTCCGAGATGACCTGGAAGGCGCCCTGCTCATAGGCCTGGACGAAGGCCTGGACGACCTTTGGGTCGAATCGACGGCCGGAGAGCATGACGATCCGCTCGACGGCCTTCTCGGCCGGCATCCGCCGTTGATAGGGCCGGTCCGTCGTCATGGCGTCGAAGGTATCGGCCACGGCGATGATCCGGGCGATCAGGGGGATCTGCTCGCCCTTCAGGCCGAAGGGGTACCCCGTCCCGTCCCAGTTTTCATGATGGTACCGCATGCCGGGGACGACGTCGGCGAGCTGTTTGATCTCCTTCATGATCTTGTAACCCCGCTCGGGGTGGGTCTTCATGATCTCGTATTCCTCGTCGGTCAGGGCAGCCGGCTTTTGCAGGATGCGGTCCTGGATCCCGATCTTACCGACGTCATGGAGGAGGCCGGCCAGGTAGACTTTTTCGATTTCCTCGTCCGAAAAGTCCATAAACTGGGCGATCGTTCGGGCGTAGCGGCTGACCCGCTCGGAGTGACCCCGGGTGTAGGGGTCCTTGGCGTCGATGGCCGCCGCCAGCATCTTGATGGAGTCATAGAACAGGCGACGGTTCTCTTCGGCCTTGTCTTCCAGTTTTCGGACATAGGCCTGAATCTCGTCCAGGAGCCGATTGAAGGCGACCTTCAGGATGCGGACCTCTTGCAGGCCCTGGACCCGCAGGCGTCGATGAAAGTTGCGGGTCTCGGCGATCTGATGCGTCGTCTGGGCGAGGCGCCGGATCGGTCGGGACAGAAAGCGGGCGGCTATCAGAGCCAGCAGGACCGTGATCAGCGTGACGCCAGCGGCCCACTGGATGCCCGTCCGGGCCATCTGGCGGACGACAGCTAAGGCGTTTTGCATGTCGGTCTCCACGATCAGGAGGGCGTTTAGTTCAGGGAGGGGCCGGGCGGCTCCGAGGACCCGAACCGACTTCCCCGCATAGGTGACCGTGTAACTCCGATTCAGAGCGGCCGTACTGCCTGCCAGGGGATGGGCCTGATGGAGGGGCTGGCCGACAGGAATGCCAGCCGGGTCGTTGCTGATGAGGACCCGATAGGGCGGCACATTCTGGAGGACGAAGACGTATCGTCCCGGCGAGGTCCGTTGCAAGATGACCCTCTGGAAGGGACGGGTATCGAGGGCACCTAAAGCGACGACAGTCGCCGTCTCGCCGCCGCCGTAGCGGTACCCGTACAGAGCCACCAGGTCCGAGCGAGTGCCCGCCGGTAGGATGGCCACCGTCTCCCCGTTCAGGAGAGCCTGCTGAAAGGTCGTCTCCCAAGCTGGGCCGAGTCCCCTCTGCGGGATGGACTCGGCTCGCACGCGGTAGACTTCCTCGGAGGTCGTCCGCAGTTCCAAGGCCTGCCAGGGGACCCGTCGGAATACGTCCTCGATGGCCGCCGTGATCCGCTCCTTGCGCTCCTCCGGAGTCAGCGTCGACATCATCAAGAAGTGCAGGCCCGAAGACAGCTCCTTCAAGCTGGCCTGGGCCATCTGGTGTTGGCGGACGAGTTCGGCCGCCAGTAAGTCGGCCTCTTGAATCTGCTGCTCCTCGATTTTAACCCGTAGGAATTCCTCGCCCACGTCGATCATCTTGAGGGCCCCGACCATCAGGGGGATCGTACTCATGACGAGTAGGACGGTGATGAGTAAGCCGGCGATGGAAAGGCCCGGTCCGGGCGTCGCACGTCGAGTCGGTCGCTTCATAGCGTCCCCTCGAGGTATCGGCAGTCGACAAGTCGGCAGATGGGCAGGTCGACCGATAAGCCAGGGGTAGAGGGCAAGGAGCGGGGTGTTTTGTCGACTTGAATTTTAGTATGCGTCGTAGTGGGAATAAGTCTGAAGGCCAGGCGGCTACGAGCCCCCAGGCCTGAGGCCGGCACCCCTATAAACATGCAACTTGACCCCGCCATAGGGCCGACCTTTGGGTTTAGCCCTAGGCCGGATGCCCGATGGGTTTTGCTCTTTGCCCGTCTGTCCACCTGTCCTCCCTCACTCTTTCAATCGGACCAGTTCATAGGCATGGACCTTCTGCTGGAGGCCCTTGAGGTCCAGCCAACCTAAATCGACGACCTCGACGGCCTCCTGAACCTGCTCGTAGGTCGCCTCGGAGATAACGACCTGGTCAGGTTTGGCCACAAAGTTCTCTAACCGGGAAGCGACGTTGACCGTATTCCCCAGGACGGTGTACTCGACCCGGCGGGGGGAACCGATATCCCCGGCGACGACCTTGCCTGTATTGATGCCGACCCGGATCTGCACAGGCGGCGTGAGGCGGCGCCGTTCGTTGAAGGCCTGGATCCGCCGACGCATCGCCAGGGCCGCCCGCACGGCCTGGAGGGCGTGGTCCTCAGAAGCCCGGGGCGCTCCAAAAAAGGCCATTACGGCATCGCCCATAAACTTGTCCAGGGTCCCCGCATACTCGAAGACGACTTCGACCAACTCCGATAGAAAATCGTTCAAGAGGGCCGTCAACTGCTTGGGTTCCATCATCTCGGCCCGAGACGAAAAACCGACCATATCGGCAAACAGGACCGTGACCTCCCGTTCCTGGGGCTCCAGGAGCGTGATACGACCCCGGTCGGCTAAAATTTGCTCCACGACGGCCGGGGAGTGGTACCGCTCGAGTCGGGCCCGCAGGGCCTGTTCTCGCTGGATCGAAGCCCGGAGACGGGCCTGCTCGATGGCGACTCCGGCCATGTTGGCCATGAGGGTGAACATCTGCAGGTGCTGTTGCGTGAATCCCACCGTATGGGTGACAGTATCGACAAAGATAACCCCGACGGACCGGTCCTGGGCCCATAGGGGGGCGCACATGACGGACCGGATCCCGTGCATGATGACGCTGGCCTCCCCGGCAAAGCGGGGGTCGGCCTGAGCGTCCAACGTCAGGACGGCGACCCGTTCGTCGAAGACCTTCCGGGCGATATTCCGGCTGATGGTGATCCGACCCTCGCTCTGGGGATGCCGAAACCGCACGACCCGCGGGACGAGCTCGCCCAAGTGCTCGTCGTATAGGAGCAGAAAGCCCCGCTCAGCCGGGATGTGAGCAAAGACCAAGTCCATAAAGGCATTTAGCAGGTCCTCCAGGGAGTGAAGGCTCAGGAGTTTTTGGATGACATCCAGCAGGGAGGAAATGAGGTCGACTTCGACCGCTGGGACCGGTGCCCGAAGTTGAGGCGTGACTTGGACCCGGCCCAGGGCGATGTCGGCCGCCGGCCGAATAATCGTTCCCTCGACGGGCTCTTCTGGGCCGGGGACTTCCCGAAACTCGATCCGCTCGTCGGTCAAGGTCACGCAGTTCAGGCTTACATTGCCCAACCAGACCTGTTCCCCGGCCCGGAGGACATGCTCGGTCACGAATCGGTCCTGGACCCGCAGGCCGTTCCGGCTCCCCATGTCCCGGATGACCCACTGCCCGTCCTCATGCACGATGACGGCATGGTACCGGGAGACGCTGATGTCCGGAATGACGATGTCGTTGTCCAAGGCCCGGCCGACTCGGACAGGAGACCGTTCGAGCTGGAAACGCTGGGTCTTACCCCCGACTTCCCAGACGATGACCCACATGTTCAATGCCCCGGTCGAGATGACCTGAGAATCATTATGCACGAAATGTCACCTCGGTGAAATGGGGCCAGAATCCGACAGTCGGGCCATTCGGCGTATGGGCCAGGCCTAAGGGCCGAACGCCCAGACTCCCGAGGTCTCATCCCCGGAGCTGGTCTAACACATGAACCGGGATCCCATGAGTTCTGCCCAACTGGACGTGGGGCTTGGTCGCCCCATGGAAGTCCGACCCCCCGGTCATGACCAGACCCAACCGAGCCGCCAGGGCCTGGAGTCGGTCCCGTTCGACCTCGTCGTGGTATGTGCTAAAGACTTCGAGCCCCCGAAGTCCCAGGGGTACCAGCGCACGGATCAAGTCGTCCGAGGCATAAAAGTGAAAGGCGCCGGGATGGGCCAGGACCGGTACGGCTCCGATGGCCTGCAAGCCAGTCAGGACTTCCTCGGCCGGGAGGGCCGCAATGGCTGGCTCCGGTTCCCCCCGGATCACGTCCCGATAAAAGGCGACTTCCACGGGGATGGAAGCGTGGGCCCGCTCGGGGTACTGCCGCAGATACCGGTCGTAGTTCTGCGGCTTCCGCAAGACGACCCGCGCCAGACGCGGGCCCGTCGGAGGCGGCCCGTCCGTCCCATATCCGGCTTCCTCAGGCTCGACCTCGTAGCCCCACCGGCGGATGCGCTCGATGCGCTGAAGCGCCCGCTCCCACCGGGACGCCCGGGCCCTCCGCAGGAGGTCCTCCCCAGCCGGGTCGCCCAGGGGGACCCAATAGCCTAAGACGTGCAGTTCCCGACCCTGGGCAAGGACCGTAATCTCGACACCGGGGACGACCGTGATACCGAGGTCGGCCCCAGCCGCCAAGGCTTCCGGGACGCCGGCCGTCGTCTCGTGGTCCGTCAACGCCAAACCGGCGGCTCCCCGGCGGGCCAGAGTCTCGACCAACGCCGCCGGGGACCAATCGCCGTCACTGCTGTGAAAGGAATGCACATGCAGGTCGACCCAACTCATGGCTCTCCGTCCGGGGCGAGGGGGGATCCTTGAAAATACGGGATGCCAGATGCAAGATGCAAGATGGGACCCCAGGTTTCGGGTCTCAGGTCCAGACATAAGGCCCCCAGACCCCTCGACCTGCCGCGCAGTCGACCAGATGGTCGCGTCCTGAAACCTGGG